>JAFACO010000059.1 GCA_023425485.1 Bacillota bacterium | reverse complement strand
AAAGAGATTTCTTACGGCCTCTGGCAGTGGAAAGGGAAACCAATTCGCCTGCTGGATTAACGTAAAGAATGGGTTTAATATTAATCATGGAACCAATGATTGCTGTGGCTTTTGAAATTCTCCCGCCTCTATGTAGATGTCCTAAATCATCAACGGTGAAGCGAACACAGAATTCTTGTTTATGTTCCTCAAGCCAAGCAACAACTTCATCAAGAGTTTTTCCTTCTGATCTCAGGGCAATAGCTTTACGAATAAACATACCTTCTGCAAGAGAGGCATTCAAGGTATCAAGTACGATGATTTTTGCCTCTGGATTTTCTTCGCATATTTCCTGTGCACCCACGGAAACGTTGCTGTAGCCTCCACTTAAAGCAGAAGAAAAACTGATATGTAATATATCATAACCCTGTTCAATTAGGGTTTGAAATGTTCTATGAATTACATCGGGATTACTTGCCATAGTTGTCGGCATTTTACCTTCTCTCATTTTATCATAGAATTCCTTTGGAGTAAGCGTAATGTCTGATCCATAAGTGATACCTTCTAAATCATAATAATGAGGTATGATAACAATGTTATTTTCTTTTATGTAGCTCTCGGGTAAGTCAGAGTTTGAATCAGCCGTAATTATAAAATCCTTCATCTCATATTTCCTCCCAGATCTTTTATTATTACTATTTTACTAGAGGAGTTGTCTTTTTACAATAGACGATTAGATTTTATTTATTCTTTGTTTATAAAAAATTTATAATTATTCAAGATAAATACTTTTAAATATAATTTTTGAAGGATTTATGTGCAGAAAGCGATAGTAAAGAAATGAAGGATAAAGAACATTAGACTTATTAATAATTAGATAAAATAGAAAAAAGCTAGGATTAGGGTGTGCAGGTGTTAAGAAAGTAACTGGAGTAAAAAAATATATATAATGGAGCTATAATGCAGCTATGTACGGCCACTCCGAAAACGGGAGCAGCCTATGATGAAGCCAATTAGGCAAGGGGTTATCTTGAGAACTTTTTCTCGAAATAGGTTAGAAGTTTGTATAGTCCGGTTGCAACCACGCATAGTATAACAATAGACATAACCACCCAGTCAAGTTTAAACACCTGACTGCCATAGATAATGAGATAACCTAGCCCTGCTTTCGCAGCCAAAAATTCTCCAATAATTACACCCACAAGAGAAAGCCCGATATTCACTTTCATGAGACTGATGATGGGTAAAAGATTGGAAGGAAGTACAACTTTAAATAGAACATCACGTTTATTGCCGCCAAGGGTATAAATCAATTTTATCTTATCTTGCTCTACCATTTTGAAATTGGAATAGAGGTTTATCACGGTACCGAATACTGCCACAGAGACGGCTGCAACTATAATTGTCTTCATGTTATTACCAAGCCACACAATAAAGACGGGTGCAAGTGCTGACTTAGGAAGGCTGTTTAGTACAATCAGATAGGGCTCTAATACCTTGGAGACATTTTCATTCCACCATAGAAGGATGGCAACCAAGATACCTAATATATTTACCAGAGCAAAACTGATTAACGTCTCAAGAAGAGTGATACCGACGTGATAAAAGAGCTGACCATTTGAAGCCATAGCAATAATAGCATTGCCTACGCGGGAAGGACTGGAAAATACAAAAGAATTCAATATTCCAAGTCTGGCAGTGATTTCCCAGGTGGCTACAAAGCTTACCAAGATAAGAATTTGATAAAAACGAACCCAGCGACGTTGTATGAGATGTTTTCTTACATATGCCTCTTGCGCAGCGGACATCTCGTGGACAAGACCTTTAGTTCGTTTGCTTTGCCTGCTCATGATGCGTAAGCTCCTTCCATATTAAATTAAAATACTCTTTGAATTCGGGTGCACTTCTGGCGGAGAGGGGAGTACGGTTTTCTATGGAAAGATGGATATCGAATATATGCTTTATTGTAGCGGGACGGGAAGAGAGCACAATAACACGATCTGCCATGCTGATGGCCTCTGATATATCATGGGTTATCAATATGGCACTTTTTTTCTCCTTGCGAAGTATTCCCCAGATATCGTCCGCTACCTCAAGGCGAGTTTGATAGTCCAGGGCGGAAAATGGTTCGTCAAGAAGTAAGATATCTGGTTCCAGAAGCAGGGTACGAATGAGGGCGGCTCTTTGTCTCATACCACCGGATAACTCGGAAGGGTATGAGTTCTTAAAGGTAATAAGACCATAGGTTTTTAATAATTCATTTATCTGAACATAACTGTCATCTTGTAATTTATGTTGTATCTCCAAGCCAAGGGTAACATTACTTGTCGTATTTCTCCATTCCAGTAGATGATCCTTTTGCAGCATATATCCAATATTTTTTCCGGAGGACTTGATATCCTTTCCATTGATATATATGGAACCACTACTGGGAGAGAGTAATCCGGCAATCAAAGAAAGGAGAGTGGATTTGCCGCAACCGCTTGGTCCAACAATTGCAACGAATTCACCATCCTTAACATGAAAAGAAACATCGATGAGTGCCGGTGTTTCCCCTTCAAGGCTATGATAGGTATAACTTAGGTGTTCAATTTGAAGTAATTCGCCCATAGTTTTCCTCCAAAATTACTTATACAGTATTATATGACGGGACAAATAAGTGGTTACTTCACTTTATAAGCAATTGCATACGTAATATTCTAATTATGGAAACTAAATGTATTATTATTCAAAAAAGTAAATAAACCTTAGAAACAAATGTAAAGTATAATAAAAATTTATCAAACTTTGGCAAATAATATACCAATCTGTTGACAGATTATAGAAAAGAATTTAGAATAAAATAGTAATTTTGTACTAGAAAAAATATTCTATTATATTATGAATTATTTTGGAGGGGACATAGGTCGTGCTGAAGCTAAGGGGTTTGCTATTATGCTTTTTTATTTCGTTGGTTGCCATAATTGGTGTAATTGCTTATGGCATTTACAGGGATTCTAATAACTATGAGGTGTTTAATAATTCAGGATATATTTTGTTGTCACCGGATTCCACGTATTCCGATGATATTAATACACAGATATATTTTGAAGAGGGGACAAAGTATAAGAAAGTTTACCCGGGTAAAATTGTCTTCGAGGATCAGAACAAGAATAAGATAGTAGTGGATAATAATTCTTTTGTACATTACAACGATGGTTCCATTAGCTCCTTAACACAGGGAGTTATGATGGATTTAAATAATCTTAATGATGCAATTACAAATTATTATGGTCTATCAACAGAATCAATAATGGAAAGCAACGGAAATGAATTCATGCTGGATAATAGCGGCAATTCCATGAGCTTTGATGACTTTGTATGGAAAATAGATGGAAATAAATACTTATTGGTTTCTAAAAATATTAAGCTGGAGTTCTCCGATAGTAATGAACGCACGTTTCAAGACTATGTAGAATTAGCGTATTATGATACTGGAATTATTAGAATTGTAAGCAAAGAGGGAACTTGGCAGACAGCATCTGCTAACTGCATTGCAACACTGGATAATGGAGTATGCTTAAACTTATCTAATAAAACGGTAGTTACCGATAGTATAGTAAAACTTTCCCTGGAACAGATGGTGATAGGTTCAGACGATAATATTAATATTGTTCCAGCGGAGAAGAAAGAGGAAGTACAAGCAGAGGTACAGGCAGAGAAACAGGCAGAGATACAAGCAGAAGCAGTAAAAATTCCTAAATTTGATATTCAGACAATAGATGGCACGGATGGAATGGTTGGCCTCAACGGAGAAGACGGAGAAGTCGGAGAAGATGGTGAGGAAGGATCCGAGGGTGAGAAAGGTGAAGTTGGTAAAGCTGGTGAATCAGGGGAGGAGGGAGAAGATGGTGACGATGGTCTTATCGGAGCGAATGGTACTATCGGTGACCCGGGAGAGCCAGGAGCAACAGGTACCACAGGCGTAAACGGACTAAATGGATTAAATGGAACAGCAGGAGCCAATGGTGCGGCAGGAGCCAATGGTGCTAAGGGGGAAGCAGGCAAATCAGGGGATGAGCTTTCAGGTAATCCTGGCAACGGTGGCTCAGAGGATACAGAAGGAATCCTTTTACCTAAATTCGATGTAAAAGAATTAGATGTAAAGACGAACAGTGTTACAGCATCCATTCAAGTTGTAGACGAAGAGAATCGGTTGGATACTACCAAAGAATTTACAGTACAGATAGTTGAGAATAGTACAGGTAAACAAGTTTATATGGAAAAAGTGGATTCCAGTAATCGTGACTTTACCATTACTTATAATGGATTAAAGCCAGATAGTGAATATCGATTGGTTTTATCCGCAGATTATATTGTTGATAACGTAAGTTTTAATCGCTTCTTTGTAAATAAATTGTTTGTAACAGATGCGTTAGGTATTCTTGTGGAAAAGAGTTATGCAACTGCAAATTCCCTTGCAATCAAAGTATCTGCAAAGGACTATACGAACATTGTAAGTGCTGATTTACAGTTAACGGACTCGGCGGGTAATGCAATTCGTACAACTGAAATTCATATGGTTTTGGCAGGAGAGGATACGGGAGAAATAATTGTATTTGAGAACTTGGATTCAAATACCTTATATAAAGTCAAGGTAGTTAATATTGAACTAAACTATGACACCAATTTGGTATCACCTCCACAGATGAAAGACGAAGCATATTGGACCTTAAAGAAATCTCCGGTTTTAGGTGCTCCGGTAGTGGTTGTGAATAAACGAAATGCATCCTTTGAGTTTAAACTGGATAGTGTAGAGGATTTGGATGGCTCCATTACAAAATTCCGTCATGAAATCTATGAAGTAGGCTATGATGGAACCGAAAGATTGGCAAAGCGGTTATATAATACAACCAATGATATGATTCCCTGTTATGTGGATGATGTAGAGATTAAGCACGGCTATAACTATAGAATGCGTATTGTGGCGGAGTGTTATGATAACGAGAAAGTTGTTGAGTACTCCAGTACCTATTCAGAGATGTTTAATCTCACGGGGGACAACTTCCCAATAGTGCTTTTCCTAAAGGATGAAGTTCAAACCCATCACGATAAAATTACAGGTACGCTATGTATTAATACCAACGGTGCAATCCTGACGGTGAATGAGCAAAATCCACTCATCATTGAATACAAGAATTCCAAGGGGGATACGGATACCTATCAATTGACAGAGCTACCAGATTATCATTTATTGGATCAAAAACAGATACAGTATACCATTCCATTCACAGAAGGTAATTTACTGGCAAAAGACAATTACATTATAAGTGCATATGGTACCGTTGATTTAAATGATGGTGTAGGTGCAAGGAAGCGAAGTCTTGTTGGCAGTGTTGTTGTAAAAACGGATACGCCGGAGGGATTTACAGCGAATTTTTCACAGGACACTAACTTAACGAGCCCTATTTCCTTCCGCATTAATTTAGCTGATGCGATACCGGCGGTATCTAGTTTGTATGAGGCAAGCACCATCGAATATATTGAGATTAATCTTTACAATGGTGATGAAACAGCCGTGAATAATACGGCTCCTGTGGCTACCTATACCCTTGAGGGTGCAGAAGGTGAGAATTACAAC
This sequence comes from Bacillota bacterium, assembly GCA_023425485.1. Taxonomy (GTDB): domain Bacteria; phylum Bacillota; class Clostridia; order Lachnospirales; family Lachnospiraceae; genus Mobilitalea. Next base: position 1,099 of record JAFACO010000059.1, on the reverse strand, counting down.
AGTACGCTGATGAGTAAGGTGTATGGAAATAATACACTTCTGTTAACAGAGAAGGATTTTAATATCAGTGCTGCAGCAATCACCTCTACAAAGTATACCGTGGAAGTTAGTGCAGTTAGAGATTATACCAGATATGGCAATGAATTTACTGTTGCAAATAATGTGAGAACCTTTATAAAGCAGGCAACACTTCCTGATTTAAGTACCATTGATAAGGACAATGGTTTAATTGTTACGCCTATCACACTTGCTAATATTAGCCAATATGTAGCTGGCAGTGAGTTATATAAATATGAAAATTATGATGCCGATGTTGTATTTGGTTATGAAATCAGTGCAGCGTACTTTGATAACAGTGCTGGGTTAGTACAAAGCTTTATTTACTATGCTTATGAGGAAGCAAACTATCAGCCGGCAGCTACAGCGGCATCGTTCTATATGAATAATACACCTTTGGCAATGATGGAGGTAAGTGTTCCTGAGACAAATACCGTGCCCAGAGCAGTATTCTTGTTCGGACAGAATGAAGCGAGCAGCATGAGCCGAGGAAGCCGATATGTATTCACTTATCGTGCAAAATTAAAACAGGGTGATGATCAAGGTACTACGGAATATTTCCCGGAATGCGTAGATCCAACGGTTGTAATTCGATCCAGAGCAGCCAGATCACCTTACCAGACCCCGGTATTTTTCTTCTATCCCTGGGTTTCCGATGCTAACAGTGTAACCTGGAAATACTATATTAAATCTCCGGATACTGAGGCGATAGCAAGTAATTTCAGCACCTCCAAAGGAACCTTGACCAGTGCTGCACCAATCCTTAATAAATTTGATGATATTAATAGTAAGGTAGAAGTCACGATTAATGGATTAACCAGAAGTAACACCTATAATTTAACCATACGCACCAAGCAATACAAGAATATATATAACAGTTCAGTGGAAGTAAGTTTGGTCAGTCAGTATTTTGAATCGTTATATGCGCTTACGACGAATACGACTTCCTTAACCTATGAACTTGAGGACCTGCCTTTACAAAATCGTTACCGACTAACCTTAAATGATACCTCCACAGCAGAACATCTATCCAGAGTTGTAG
>JAFACO010000441.1 GCA_023425485.1 Bacillota bacterium | reverse complement strand
GGTTATACCGCCCGCTTTTGGTGGTTCGGCAAATTCTTACTCGTTTCGGATGATGAACTTGCATCAGAGCCGAACACAAAAGATATTGCGATTGACCCGTTTGACGAAAGCTTTACACTTGATTATTTTTCATCTCTTATAAAGGGAAAAAAGACACAGGTCAAAGCCTTCTTAATGAATCAAAAGAATGTCGGCGGCATTGGGAATATGTATATGCACGACATTTTATTCAAAGCCCGTCTGCATCCTCAAAAGAAAATATCGGATATGAACCGAGAAGAAGTCAGGCTCCTTTATAACAGCATAACAGAGTTTTTAAATCTTTCACGGGAAAAAGGCTCCTTTGCTTTCGAAAGTGATTTCTTTGGTCAAAAAGGCGGTTTCACAATGGATTACTTCCTAGTAGGCTATAAAGAAAACCAACCCTGCCCAGTTTGCGGCGAAACAATTATTTCAATAAAAACAGGCAGCACATCTACATTTATATGCCCAGCCTGCCAAATAGAGTAAAACAATATACGCTTTTTTAAAAATTTGAGTTGGTAATAAATTAGTGGGTTAATACAAACAAATCCCTTAACGGGTTGATTGGAGGATGCAACCTTGAATAAAAAGACAGAACTTCAAAAGGTAAGCGAGGAAACCATGCTCTTCCTGCGAGGAAAGTATGCTTTGGATGAAGTGGGCAACGGCAAAGATGAATTAAAGTTCCGCAGCAGCGGGAAAACGGTACTTTCTATTCACATACACGAAAACTGTTATGATTTTCTCATTATTTTCGGAAAAGCAGAACGTGAGATATTTGAGGCACGGCGCAATGAATTTCCGCAGAAGATACAGGAAAAATATGATAATAGTAAAACATATCATGACGGCAAATGGATGTTTATTTCTGTTACCGATTTACCTACGCTTGAAGCTGTAAAGCAGCTAGTTTTAATTAAGAAAAAGCCTAATCGAAAGCCGTTTCCAAAAGAGCAGGCGGTCTATGCCAGTTGCGGACAACGATGCGATTTGTGTGTTCATTATAACGGCGGAACAATCAGCGAGGAGTTCCGGGCGGAGTTAAAAGAAAGGCTGATACGCATATATGCCGGAGGTATAGGTGATGGAGGGTATTGGGGCGATGATATGAAGTTATGTGATGGCTGTCATACAGGGGGATTAGATAAAGGCTTTAACTGCGATTCATTAAAATGTGCCTCGGAAAACGGCGTTGACAAGTGTCAGAATTGTTATAAAAATCCTTGTGACAAGGCACATCATTTATATCAATGGCTTAAGCCTGAAATCCACACAAATACCATTGCTGCCGACGATGTTACATATGTAATCCTGCCTTATGTGTATAAGCAATATGGAAATTAATTAAGATTAAGAATGATACAAAATTGTATGCAATAACTAATTCATACAAAACCTCTAAGCCTTATCTTAAGGTTTAGAGGTTTTGTAAAGCTTGATTCCAGGTCAATCTTGCAAGATATCCCCTTCCGAAGGACCAGTTCTATCTTCATTAATTACAGCAATACTTCCGTTATGTATAACCATATATATCGATTCCAAGGCCTTAAGATCTTTTAATGGGTCTTCCTTCACCACAATTATATCCGCAATTTTGCCAGCTTCCAAAGTGCCGATTTGTGTATCCATTCCGCATACTACTGAGGCATTTCTGGTTGCTGCTATAATAATATCCATATTGGACATTCCGGCTTCTTTCATTAATTCAATCTCAGTTACCGGCATACCTCCGTCAAATTCCATGCTAAAACCGTTATAGTCGGTACCAAGGGCAATAAGCCCTCCCGCTTCATAAAAAAGAGACAAATTAGATATGGCATTCTTCTCCCAATCCCCTCCATAGCGGTTGCTAATTCCTTTCCACAATTCCAGTGTGGGTACCCAGTAAATGCCCTTCTTAATGATATCCTCAATTATCTCCTGACTTACAGGTTCCACTACCATATGAGATATCTCATCCACGCCGCCCTTAAGTGCCAAAGGCAGATTTCTTGCATGTGATATATGGGCAGCTACCCGTTTGCCGCCTGCATGAGCAGTCTCTGTTATACTTTTAATCTCTTCTTCCGTTAACATATTCCAGGTCTTGCCCTGCAGGTCATCTTCGATAGCAATTTTAATAACAACCGGATTCATATCCATATATTCCTGCGTCTTTACTGCTGCCTCATCCTTAGAAGCAACTGCTACACCCAGAGGAGGTATATATCCACCTGGTGCCGTTAAAGGTGGTGTAGAGGTACAAATTCTCGCGATCCCGTTATTTGGGTTGAGACGGTCTCTGTCACCTATAAAATCTGTCCCGTCTCTGGCTGCCATTTCCCGTATTGTAGTAACTCCATGGAGAAGCCAAGTTTTAAGGGCTTTCTCTGAAAACATACAGTGTACATGGGTGTTGATAAAACCCGGTAATACTACAGCTCCTTCTAAGTCAATTTGTTGATACCCCTCTGAAGTATCTGACTTCTCTTCCGTAACGATTTTTTCAATAACACCGTCTTTTATGTAGATTTTTTTTCCCTTTACAGGTGCCGCACCAGTACCGTCTATTATGCTACAGTTAGAAAGCACTATTTTACCTTCCTCTATATTGGCAGGTACTTCCTCCGTTTTACTACAGGACCCTACAAGTAACAATATAATAATAATCGCAAGTATTCTTTTAAGCTTTACCATTTCATCTTCTCCTTATGAACATGCCAGCTTTTTTACCTCTTATACAAGACTTTTGTTTTTTTCCTAATTATCTTAGCTTTTTATTTAACCTTTCCAGACATTCATTACACCAGTCGATTTTCATTTGTATCATCAGCTGCCCATGCCTTACCGCAATCATTGAATAATCATACTGCGGATCGTTTGACATCCGTACTTCTACATCTTCTTCCGTCAGATTCGTATTATGTAAATAACCTGTTAATACATTTTTAAATTCCTTTAGCCTGCGAATATTTTCCTCTACTGGCAAAAATCTGCCGAAAAACAGCTTAACCAATAATTCATTTCCCTTTGGATTGTTGTAATTAACCGGCAGCCACAGCCATTCCAGAAATTCTTCCTCTCCTTTCTTTGTAATTTCATATACTTTGCGGTCATGTTTGGAGTTATCGTCATCGGGAAGCAAAACAGCATATCCCTCTTCCACCATGATTTTTAACATAGGATAAATCTGACCGTAGTTAATACTAAAGAATTCACCGGTAGATCTTTCGATTCTTTTTTTGATGTCATAACCGGATTTAGTACCTAAGCTTAAGGTACCAAGTATTATATAGAAGGTATTGCTTGCTTTTATCATAAAAACTCCTTTGTCTCTTTTCTTATATTCTGTTTTTATTTATACATACTTTGGTCGTTGCAAAATTGTAGGATTAATAACCTTGGGCGATAGTAATTTACGCTTTGTATTTTGTAATAGTTCTTTGTTTATATCAGCATAACATATTATTTTGATATATATTACTTTGATATATATTACGCTAATATATAAGTAATGTCAACAAATTTTTCCATATTATATTGGCAAACGTTTGCTCTCATTGTCCGACTTTCCTATAAGGTGTCACTCCTAGCAGCTGATTTTTATGTACAACCGACATCTAAATCATACCATGAGTCATTGACTTCAGTTCGTTGATACAGTCTCCTGTGGAAGTGCCATAGTATGATTCACCATTATTAAACTGCTATTGTTGTATTCTATCTAATTTTGTTATAATATTGGACTAATTAATGTATAAATAACGTGCAATCATTTTACTAATGCTGAAAGGAGCACTGAAGATATGGCTGTTTATGAAATAGGTAATTTAATTAGAAAACTTAGAACTGCCAGAGGATTATCGCAGGAAAAGCTTAGCGAGGGTATTTGTTCACCTCAAACACTTTCAAGAGCTGAGTCTGGGACTACGATTTTAACCTATCCGAATTTGACGGCTATAATGCAGAAATTAGGATCGTCTACAAATGACTACTTTGATTCTTTTATGGGTGCACAGGAATACGAATGTTATCAGAAAAGGAACGAAGTGGCTTCATTATTAGATAAACGTAAGCTTAATGAAGCTGAAATATTGCTTAAAGCAATGTCAAAAGATATTCAGTTTCAGAGAGGCTTAAATCATCAGTTTTATCTGTCATCACTTGCATCTTACAAGTTGTATATGTCTGGTGACATGCTTACTCTGGAATGCTTTATTTCTATCTTGAACCTTTTACAAGAAGCAATTCAAATAACAATAAATAAATTTGATGTTAATAAAATACGTGAGTATCTTTTGACCTTAGAGGAAATGAAAATTATAAATCGTATGGCGCAGGCTTATTTATTTTCAGGCGATATAGATATGGGTATTAAAATTCTATATGAACTAAAATTCAATATGGAGGATTTATATAAAGACCATCAGGAAAAGATGGAATTGTATACTATGGTATTGTATAATCTTTCAATATACTTAGGTAAACAAGGTAAGCATGTAGAGGTTATTGACATCTGTGATATTGGCATTAAGGTTTGTAGAGATACTAAGGTGTTGTCGGTCTTGCCTTACTTGATTTTCAACAAAGCTTACGCTTACTATGAGATAGGTCAAAAGGAGATTTGTTTGCCTTTATTAAAGCAAGCATATTATGGTCTATACATAATTGAGAACTACCAAAAGGCAGAAATAATAAAGCTCTACACCCAAGATAAGTTTGGAATAGAGCTATGATTGATTAAAACCATATTATAATTAAGGCATTTTTACAGTGCTTCAATCAAAATTACATGTCGTCAAGCGAGAAGTTTAGTCCTATAATTTCTCACTTGACGACATGTTTTTTCTAGTCCACAAATTATACAATTAAAACATAAACAATGAATAGAGAATTCATATACTACCTCACTATATTAGTCTTTGAAATAAGATATAAAGTTGGCATAGTAACCAGCTAATCTATATTGTTGTTAGCATTTAAATAATTTTAAAGGAAGAATTATATTATGAAGAAGAAAGTTTTATCAATAGTAGTAGCACTATGTGTGTTTTGGGGGATTGTTCCAAGCTTTACTTTGTCTATAAAAGCTGCCACAAGTGATTTTAACATTCAAGATGGAGTTTTAGTTTATTATGGTGATGAATTTGGTAGTCCAGGTCCAGAAAATGTTATTATACCAAACGAAGTAACCGAAATTGGAAAAGGTGCATTCTATAGTCGCTATGAGATAACATCGGTATCCATCCCTAACAGCGTAAAAATAATAGGGGAAGAGGCTTTTTGGGGATGTAATTCGTTAGTTAGTATTGTCGTTCCCAGTTCAGTAACCTCCATTGGTAAGTATGCGCTCGGTTATGAGCGCGCTGGACAATTTCACACACCTATGAAAGGATTTGTGATTAAAGGTTCAGCAGGGTCACAAGCACAAGTTTATGCAAACAAGAATGGTTTCAAGTTTGTTGTGTTGTCTAATTC
>JAFACO010000438.1 GCA_023425485.1 Bacillota bacterium | reverse complement strand
TCCATACTCTTACATGGTTACCGCTATTATAAAATAGTAACTAACAATTAAAATCAGCTCATTCTCTGTCTTACAATTTCATATGCTAATACACCCATTGCCACGGAAGCATTTAAGGAATCCACCTTACCGAACATAGGTATCTTTGCAATATAATCGCATTTTTCTTTTATTAGTCTGCCAACGCCTTCCCCTTCACCACCAATAACTAAACCAATTGGTCCCTTCAGGTTTTGCTTGTACATTACTTCACCTTCCATATCAGCACAAACGAACCAAAGACCCTTTTCCTTAAGCTCTTCGATTGTAACTGCCAGGTTCGTTACCTTTGCCACAGGGAGATAATTAATGGCTCCCGCAGATACTTTGGCAACCGTAGCTGTTAATCCTACCGCTCTTCGCTTTGGAATTATAACACCATGTGCTCCTGCCTGGTGAGCAGTTCTTATAATTGCTCCTAGATTATGAGGATCTTCAATACTATCCAATAAAACGATGAAAGGAGGTTCTTGTTTTTCCTCTGCCGCTTTTAAAATGTCCTCAATTTCTGCATATTCATAAGCTGCAGCATATGCAATAACACCTTGATGTTTCTGTGTTTCAGACAATTGATCCAGTCTCTCTTTTTTAACAAAGGATATAATACAGTTCGTCTTCTTTGCTTCGCGAATAATTGACTTTACAGGTCCATCCTGACAACCATCGAGTACAAATAATCGATCTATTGTCTTTCCACCACGAAAGGCCTCCATTACAGCATTACGTCCCTCTATTGTAAACTCCTCATATCTCATTTAATTACCAAGCCTTTCTTTGCTTATTGCACACTCTTATATTCAAATACTTTTAATGTATCGCTTCAACTTCGAGCATAGCAACACTTCTCACTTTTTTCCACTCATTCTATTATAAAGTTACACCCGATACATTTCATCATAATATTTCTGGTAATCACCCTTAGTTACATGTTCCATCCACTGAGTGTTCGCTAGATACCACTCAATAGTTAATCGAATTCCCTTATGAAAAGGTGTTTCAGGCTCCCAGCCTAAATCAGCTTTAATTTTATCAGGAGCAATTGCATAACGGAAATCATGACCCTTACGATCCTCTACATAAGTGATCAGGTCATGGTTTATCCATGCTTTTCTTTCATCCTCTTCTGGGAGTATTTCACTTAAGGTATCAATAATTATTTTTACAATATCAATATTCTGCTTTTCATTATGTCCGCCAACGTTATAGACTTCTCCTGTTTTAGCGCTTTCCGCTACCAGGTCAATTGCTTTCGCATGATCCTCTACATAGAGCCAGTCTCTAACATTTTTTCCACTGCCATAAACAGGTAGCTTCTTACCATTCAATGCATTGTTAATCATTAAAGGTATTAGTTTCTCCGGGAATTGATAAGGTCCATAATTATTACTGCAGCGAGTAATATTAGCCGGGAAGTGAAAGGTATCGATATATGACTTTACAATTAAATCTGCTGAAGCCTTACTTGCAGAATAAGGACTGTGTGGATCAAGAGCTGTTGTTTCATAAAAGAATCCCTCTCCACTTTCCAAAGACCCATATACCTCGTCTGTAGATACCTGAACGTATCTCTTATCTGGCAAATATCCAGCTTCCGTTTCCCAGGTAAGTTTTGCGGCATTGATTAGGTTCAGTGTTCCAAGCACATTAGTGCTAACAAACACCTCTGGATTTTTAATACTACGATCCACATGACTTTCTGCAGCAAAATGTATCACTCGGTCAATGTTATTTTCTTCAAACACCTTAAGTACAGCCTCTTTATCAAGAATATCCAGTTTAAGGAACTCATAGTTATCATAATGCTCAATTTCCTTAAGATTTTCAAGATTACCTGCGTAAGTCAAAGCATCGATATTAATTACCTTAATTTCCTTCTGATATTTCTTCAGTAGATATAATATATAATTAGATCCAATAAAACCAGCTCCACCGGTTACAAGATATGTCTTCATGAATCTCTCCTTTTTAGTTACTCATATATTCCTTTAAGGCATCCTGCCAATTCTTCATCACATAGCTATGCTCATTTCTTAACCGTTTGTTATCAAGAACAGAGTACATGGGCCGTTTTGCAGGTACTACATACTCGGAGGAGGGAATGGCTTCAAGATCGACCTCTTTTCCCGCCATTTTAAATATCTCTTCTGCAAAGCCATACCAAGTTGTAATTCCTTCACAGGTCACATGATAGATACCATAGTTCCTGGTCTCCATTAAGAATAAAATAACTCTTGCAACCTCAAGGGCACTGGTAGGTGAACCATATTGATCTGCTACTACTCTAATCTTATTGCCTAAGTCTGCTAAACGAAGCATTGTTTTTACAAAATTCTTACCTTCACCATAGACCCAAGCTGTTCTTAAGATGAATGACTTCGTACAGGCCTTCTGTACAAGTTCATCTCCTGCCTGTTTACTCTTTCCATAAACACTAATGGGATTCGGCTTGTCCTCTTCCTCATATGGTTGACTAGCCTCACCATCAAACACATAGTCTGAAGACAGGTGCACCAGTGTAGCTCCGATTGCTTCTGCTGCTTCTGCTAAATACTTTGGTCCAAATGCATTGGTTTGATAAGCCAATTCCTGCTCACTCTCACATAAGTCTACCGCAGTCATCGCAGCGCAATTGATGATTATCTCTGGTTTAATAAGCTCTATACAGTTTTTTACAGAGATAGCATCTTTGATATCAAGGGCACCTATACCCGCTTCCAAATCTGCTAAAGTCTTAGTACGATATACTTCATATTCCGTACTGTTTTCTAAAAGAGAATAGAGTGCCAGACCAATCTGCCCAGATGCTCCAGTAATCAGTACACGTTTCATTGACATCTCCTTCAATATTATAAGTCGTAGGCAAATCCGATTTCGCTTAAGGATTGTCTATTACTGTCTTTTTCGGATAAAATCGGCTGCGTACCTGCTTCCAGAGGCCAAGGTATTCCAATTTTTTCATCATCCCAACGTATTCCGCCCTCATCCTCTGGATGGTAAAAGTCCGTACATTTATAGGTGAATTCAGCCCTGTCCGATAATACTAAGAAGCCATGGGCAAAACCAGTGGGAACATAGAACATTTTCTTATTCTCAGCTGACAAAATTACACCATAATGCTTACCATACGTTGGTGAATCCTTACGGATATCCACGGCTACGTCATATACAGTTCCTGATAAGACCCTTACCAACTTACCTTGAGGATGCTGCTTTTGAAAATGGAGGCCTCTTAATACGCCTTTTACAGAAGCGGACTGATTGTCCTGAACAAAAATCATATCAAGTCCAGCTGCCTTAAAATCTTCATAATGATAGGTCTCCATAAAATAGCCTCTGGAATCCGTAAATACCTTAGGTTCTACAATATATAAACCCTCTATGTCGCAT
>JAFACO010000429.1 GCA_023425485.1 Bacillota bacterium | reverse complement strand
TCAATGTAAGGTTGAACCGTTACTCGGTTTATTTTAGTTAACTCAAACTTAGCAGTTTAAGATCTTAGAAATGGCTTAATAAAATCAGCTTCAGTTATAATTCTTATTTTATTAAGCAGAAACAATTATTAACCACGACATCTGAGTTATTAAATCTTAAACTTAGCAATAGCCTCTTCCAGCTCCTTCGCCTTTTCTTTCATTTCTTCTGCCTGTTGATTCAATGTTTCGATTGCTGTAATCTGATTACTAACATTCGTATCAACTACTTCTGAAGATGCCAAGGTTTCTTCTGTAACTGCAGCAATATTCTTGATTGCATCCAGTACCTCATCCTTTGAAACCGTAATTGTACCCATATTATTTGTAATATGATTCATCTTTTCAAGAAGCTCTATCATATGTCCATCTACATCCTGGAATACCTTAACTGTGTTATTTAATGCTTCTGTCTGTGATCCCAGCAATTGCTCTGCACGATTAGCTGAAGCAACCGTAACTTGTGTTTTCTGTTGAATATTTTGAATTATCTTTTCAATACTCTTAACAGATTCAACTGACTGCTCTGCCAGATTTCTAATCTGATCAGCTACAACCGCAAAGCCTCTCCCGGCATCTCCTGCTCTTGCTGCTTCAATTGAAGCATTTAAGGAAAGGAGATTCGTTGTTGAAGCAATATCATTAATTGTTCCTACAACACTGCCAATGCTCTTGGAGTGTCTTTCCAGCTCTTCAATATCTTTAATAATGACATTGGTAATCTCAGAGGTTGCTGTAACCTGATCAATTAGATTATCCACAATATTCTTACCATTACTAATGATTTGCTGAGTGTTATTTGCAACATTTCCTACATTGGTTGTATCCGTATAGGCTTCTCCTATCTGTGCAGCAAAATCTGTCATCTGCAGGAAGCTCTTTTCTGTATCCTTTGCCTGTTCCCCAACTCCCTGACTCATAACATTAACTGTACTTGATACTTCATTAATGGAGGACAGAATATCAGTGGATGCTTCAGAAACTTTATATGCCGAATCTGATACATTATGTCCAAAGGTCGCCATTTCAGCAATCAAGTTCTTAATTGTAGTCATCGTATTATCCATATCCTGTGCAAGTGCTCCAAATTCATCTTTACGCTTGGACTTCATTAATGTTGTAAAATCACCTGCTGAGATATGCTTAAAAGCTACAGAGAAACGATTAATCGCTCTTGCAATATCAGTGGATAAATAGAGACCGATGAAAATAGCTATTAGGAAGGAGATAACTACAAATATTGCTGTTGCAATTCGTATTGTATTTAACTGACTTAAGATGTCACTTCTTGGAATTAACGTACAAACCATTGCTCCGGTTTCACCAACCTTGGAATATACAAATAAATTGGACTTTTTATTAATAGTTACATATTTCATCCCATTTACTTTATCACTCTCAAGAGCTTTCTTGTAGAAACTGCTATTAGCAAAAACTGCTTCTCCTTTTTCTATCCCTGCTAATGCACTCTTCTTTCCTGTTACAAGTGTTTCTCTTCCGTCCGGTGTAACAAAAGCAACAATACTTTTTTCACTGCTTATGGAATTGTCCAGTACGGTATTAATTTCAGATGTCATAAGGTCAAATACTATGTATCCTTCGCCGCGATAGAACTTTCTAATATAACTTGCAGCATATTGATCCGGTTGTGAGGAAAGTCCTTTATCGATTACCGGATGATTACCTAACCAAGCCGAAGTTGCACCACCAATCGTCTTTGACTTTTCCCTCCACTTGGCTGCTTCTTCTGATGCCTCGAAATCTGCAAATAAGGTACTTGAAGGATTAGCAGACAGTGTCGACATGGCATTTCCCATACTTCCAAAGGCGTAAGCTCCATAGATTCCTACAGAACTGGATACGAAAGTGGAAAGCGTCGTTCTTGCACTTGTAAATAGTGTGTTTGAATCGATTACACTGTTTTCATTAAATTTGGTGTAATAGAAATAAAAGTCTTCGAGTCCAGCCACTTGTGATGCCTTCGTCTCTATATCTTTCATTAATAAGGAGATATAAAGGGCACTATTTTCAATATTACCTGCCGAGGACTTCTCATAATTTGCAATTACAGTTCCTTGGGATCTGTAATAAGAAAATAATCCCAATGCAATTATTAAAAGTGCTGGAACAAAGAATGCAATTACTAACTTAAAGCGAATCTGCCTTCTAAGCGGGAGGGTTTGCTCTCCCACATATATCAGCATTTCCTTAAGTTTATCCCTAATTACTATTGATTTACTGCTTTTTGCTGTTGTAAGCTTGTCTGTAGTTTTCTTTTCTTTCTTTTTATTACGTTTTTTACTACCCTTGAGATTTTCTGCCTCATCTATCTTGTTATTGTTTATGTCGACTGGCTGCTCCTCCTTTGAAGCACCTGCGCTGTCACTAGAAGTGTTTTGGATATTCTCCATTTCTACTTCTTGGTTTAACTTAACTTCTGGTGTTACTTGCTCATTATTATTCATGTATCCCATACAACCTCCCCTTTGCATTATAATAAATTATAAAAGGACACTATCACTTATAATATAGCAAAAAGCAGGGTATTTCTCAGTGTAATAATTACTGCAAAAAATTGTTATTTTTAGTGAATCTGTTGTTTTTTCTGTTTTTATGGTATATTAGCTTAATTATAATAATTAGTATGTACAAATTTGTTTAAGTATTAAGCTATATTTAACTCTTAAAAGATGCATCACTTTTATAACAACTGTACGAACCGTAATATATAAGTTTCCTATATTTACATTATCCCTATCATATTTCTGCCATGATTTAAGTGTATCGTAGTAGTACTAGAAATTTACGGAGGTGATTTTTTGCCATTAAAAAGATTAAAATACCTATTATCCATATTTCTTCTAATCGTTTCAGCATTGACATTTAATCATTTTGTTGCAAAGGCTGATACTGCACCCACTGCTGTGCTTAGAATTCTTGCAACTAGTGATTTACATGGACAGGTTACCTCTTACGATTATGAGACAAATCTATCTCTACCCTATAGCGGTCTTAGTAAAGTTGCTACACTTGTTAATTCCAAAAGGGGTGAGGTCGGCTCTGACAATACCTTATTGGTTGACAATGGAGATTTTTTGTACGATTATACAACGAACTATTTTTATGAAAAAGACCGTAATAATGTCCAACCAATTTTAAAAGCAATGAAGTTAATGAATTATGATTATCTGACACTAGGTAATCATGAATTTGATTATCCCTGGGATTATTTAAAGAAACAACTTACCGACTCCGGTCTGTCTGACCGCGTTGTTGTTAGCAATGTAATCTGGCATGACAGCGGGAAGACCGTCTTTGCTCCTTCCGCAATCAAAGAGATGCAGTTGACTTCTTCTGATGGCACTATTATACCTGTGAGAGTCGGAATTGTAGGTTCCTCCACCAATAGCATTTCTACCCGAAGAGGGGATTATGTAAATGAGATTGATGCAGCAAATAATTACACCAGCATTGTTGCAGAGGCAAATCGTCTGAAACAAGAAGAAAACGTGTCAATTGTCCTTGTTCTTATTCATGGTGGGATTGGCTCCGAGAAGCTCTCCAGCACCAGCGATAATATAGGATATGCTCTATCAAAGGTATCCTCCATTGATGCAATTGTTACTGGCCATTCACATGAAACTTTCCCAGCTGTAGACAGTAAGTACAACGCCTATCAAAATGTAAATGCAAAACTAGGACTAATGAATGGCAAGCCAGTGATAACTCCTTCCAGCCATGCTAGAGCTTTGGGTATGATTGACTTAAAAATTCAAAAGAATTCAGACGGAACAGTTTCTATTTCCTCTGCGAAGTCGACCGTGGAGCTGGTTCCGAGTACGACTAAGCAAAATACCGGTATTACAGGTATGTTTAAAAACTATGCTGACAAATTAAAGTCAGGTTCTGATACCACTTCCTATCCAATTGCCAGCGGTATTAGCTATCATAATTACGATACTGTGGTACAAGATAGTAATTTATATCAGTTATTTAATAACGCAAAGATTGCATATGGTATGGCATACATTTCCGAATATCTTCCGACCTATAAAAATGTACCTATTATAGCTAGTACACGTAATTTACTGGATTCCGGTGAATTATCTATTAGAATTAAGGATAGCTTTACTGCTGCAAAAGTTGCACAGCTTTTGTCCGAGTCTTCCGCTGCGAGACCATCCGGTTATCTGCAGCTCTATGAGATTAATGGTAAATCCTTAAGAGAATGGTTGGAGTATAACGCCAGTATATATGCCACTTCTGGAACCTTATTAAAGAATAACTTGCAATCATATGTACTGAAAAACAAATCCGTTTCCACCCTATTGCAGGAAAGTTATCTCTATAACTGGAATGCGCAATACATCTTTGATGGCTTCTCGTATCAAATTGATTTATCCGTACCTGCCCGCTATTCACAAAAAGGTACCTTGCAAAACTCGAAATACCAGCGTATTAAGAATTTATCCTATAACGGAAAAGCTATTACAGATACACAAAAATTTATCCTTGTAACTGATACTGGTATTCCAGCACTGTCCTTTTTACCTGTAGAAAGCGAAAGCAGTATAAAGCCGGTTAAAGATGATGTAACAGGTAAAACCGCTACTTTAAACTATATTAAAAGCCTAAGTAACTTTGGTAACATATCCTTAAAAGCAGATTTTAACTGGTCCTTAACAGCAAGTAAGGGTTATACCTTCCTCCTGGGGATTAACAAAAAAAATATAAGTAGCGCAAGTTCCTTCCCCTGGAAGACTGGACTGGCTGTAGAGACCATTTCCTATAACTTTTATAAAGGAATCCCACCAAAAAATACTCAGGGAATTAATATTGTTGTTACCCAAGGCAGAAGTGGTGGAACAAACGAGCCAGTCCCTGTTGTTATCTCTGCAACCTCTGCTTATGGAATTAAGCAAATGAAGTATTTGTCGGGAACCATTACAAAGACAACGGACTCCAAATGGAAAACAGCCACCACCATAAGTAACAATCGTTTTACCGTATCAAAAAATGGCACATATTCCATCTTAGTGTCGGATTCAAATAGCAAAAGTGCTATTGCCTATATTAAAATTGACCGCTATAATAATAAAGTAATAGCAAGTCCAGCCGCAGATAAACTTACAAATCGTAATACTGTATTTACAGGGAAATCCATAGCAAATTCCACTGTCTACGTATCCATTGGTAAAGATTCCTATACGACAATAGCCAAAAGCGATGGAACCTTTAAAATTGATATTAAACCACCCGCTGCCTTTGCAACCATTAAGCTTTATGCAGAATATAATGGGTTGAAAAGTGCTACGGTAACCACTGCGGTGCGAAAGACCGGTCCCGATGCTGTTACAATTAATTCATTATCAGTTGGTAGTACCCATATTACGGGTAACACAAGTCCTAATTGCATGGTTTATGCTTTGATTTGGAAGACTATCTATGTTGGAAGAAATCAAACGCAAGCTTATAAAAACTCCGAGTTCTACAGCAAAGACTATATAATTGCAGAGACAGACATTTCAATTGATTCAGCAACTGGTACCTATGATATTCTAGTGCCTGCAGTTAAGAGTAATATGAAGGTATTTGTATTCTCAATGGATCGTTTTGGTGTTACCAGCAAATCTACCATGTTTATGGTTCCATAAAAATCAATCCGCTTTTGTGCGGTAATGGAGGTTTTTCTATGTATAATGCTAGTCCAGAACGTTATGAAACGATGAAATATAACCGCTGTGGTCATAGTGGTTTAAAGCTCCCCGCAGTATCCCTAGGTCTATGGCATAATTTTGGTACCAATGCAAGTTATGATAATATGACTGCCATGTGCCACACTGCCTTTGATTTAGGTATTACCCATTTTGATCTTGCCAATAATTATGGCCCCGAACCTGGCAGCGCCGAAAGAAACTTTGGCCGTATTTTAAAGGATAGCCTTGGCAAATATAGAGATGAGCTTGTGATTTCTACAAAGGCAGGCTATGATATGTGGACTGGTCCTTATGGTAATTTTGGTTCCAGAAAATATCTAATTGCAAGCTTAGATCAAAGCCTTTCTCGTATGGGCCTTGACTATGTTGATATCTATTATCATCACCGTCCAGATCCTGAAACTCCATTGGAGGAAACCATGCTTGCGCTGGATTCCATTGTTCGAAGCGGTAAAGCTCTTTATGTTGGTATCTCCAATTATAATAAGGAGCAAACCAGAGCAGCAATGAAGATTCTAAGTGAATTAAAAACACCTTTTATTATTAATCAAAGATGTTATTCCATGTTTAACCGTGATATTGAAGAGGATGGTTTAAAATCCTATGCAGCCAAATATGGTATTGGAATCATTGCTTTTTCTCCTCTTGCTCAAGGTCTTTTAAGTGATCGTTATCTTGGCGGAATACCTACTGATAGTCGTATTCATACCGATGGACGCTTCCTGAAAGAAGGTCATATTACGGAAGAGAAGCTACACAAGATACAAGCTTTAAATGCAATTGCTCAAAGCAGAGGTCAGTCTCTTGCACAGATGGCACTTTCTTGGGTGTTACGCGATGAGGAAGTTACCAGCGTTTTAATTGGTGCCTCAAAGCCAGAACAGATTATTCAAAATGCGGCCATTGTACATGCAGCAGCTTTTACAGAGCATGAGCTGGAAGCAATAGAAGCAATTTTATAGGTTAGAAAAAACCAGTCCATAAGCTTACACTTCGGTTTAACCGCAGAGAGCTTTGGACTGGTTTCTTTTATTTTAATATTAAATATTGTTTTCTTGTTCCTGAGCGTGAAGCACCACTTGCGTCCCACAATTGGTACAGAACTTCATATCTGACTTAACTTTTGTTCCACAGGAAGTACAGAAAATATCTTTGATTTCTACTTGTTTCGCACCACATTTTCCACAAAAGGCACTACTCACAGGAATTAATTCACCGCAGGAGCTGCAATTCTTTTGGCTAGGTATTCCACCACCAGCAGGTATTACTGATTTTATCTTTGAGTAAAGTGTACTCTGATAAAGAATAATAAACATTCCAAGCGAGGTAAATAAGGATAGATAATTAACAAGATTATTTATGTAATATCCAATACTAAATTTAACAAAATCTGCACCGCTATAAGCTACGATTTCATTTACCCTGGCTTTATACCTTCCTAGAATTATTAC
>JAFACO010000379.1 GCA_023425485.1 Bacillota bacterium | reverse complement strand
GGGTACGAATGATTACACTCCTGTTCAATTAGCCAGATATGTTACTACAATTGCAAATCGCGGTACCTGTTATGAATTGACCTTAATTGATAGAATTGAGGATAAGGAAGGTACGGTAATTGAGGATAACAGTGCTGAAATAAGTCACGAGCTTACGGATGTAAAAGAAAGTACCTGGGATGCCGTATTTGAAGGAATGTATGCCGTAGCAAATGTTGACCGTGGATCTGTAGTCAATGACTTTAAGGATTTTTCTGTGACCGTTGCTGGAAAGACTGGTACTTCACAGATTAGTAAATCACATCCCAATAATGCCTTATTCGTATCTTTTGCACCTTATGAAGCACCAACAATATCAGTGACTTCAGTTATACCAAGGGGATATACCTCTCATAATGCAGCAAATCTTAGTAAAAAGATTTATTCGTTATACTTTGACAAAACAGACGTAAATACTTTGTTAAACGGTAATAACGATGCAAATACAAATTCTGGTTCAGCAATAGAATAAAAATATTATGTGAATGTCCCAAAGTTTACAGATAACAAGAAAGGCAAGGTTATTACTATGAATAATTCAGTTATGATTAAGGGAAATAAATACGGCATCATAGTAGTTTTAAACCCTGAAGTACCTTTTGATGAATTAAAGCTATTAATTGCTGATAAATTCAAAGAATCAAGTAAATTCTTTGAAAATGCAAAAATGGCAATCAGCTTTGAAGGGCGAAAATTAACCAATGAAGAACAAAGGGATATTTTAGATATTATTGCAAATAATACCGATATGCATATTGTATGCATAATGGATAATGACAACGAAAAAGAAGATGCCTTTCGTAAAACCTTAGAACAGAGACTTCTGGAATTATCCAATAGTACCGGACAATTTTATAAGGGTATTTTAAGATCTGGTGCCTCCCTTGAATTTGAAACCAGCGTTGTTATTATTGGCGATGTTAATCATGGTGCTCGGGTAGTCTCAAAGGGTAATATCATTGTTCTTGGTGCTTTAAAGGGAAATGCCTTTGCAGGAGCAACCGGGAATACGAATTCCTTTGTAGTAGCACTCGACATGAGTCCAACTCAGATTCGAATTGCAGATTCCATTGCAAGAGCACCTGACAAGCCGGTAAAGGATGAAGTGAAGGAAGCGAAGATTGCGTTTTTGGAAGAGGGTAATATTTATATTGAACCCTTAAATAAAAGCATTTTACAAGATATACGACTGTAGTCGTACAAGTCTTATCAGAGGATGTACCTCTGCTAACATTATTGGTAATATTTGTTGCTGTGAAGAAAGTGAACAGTTAGCAAAATTTTATATAAAGGAGGAACTCATCCTTCTTGCCGAGGAGATTTTATCCGTAATGCGGAGAATCTTCTTGGTCATACCAAGTTTTTAAATTTTAACTCGGAGGATTAATTAAAAATGGGAGAAGTAATCGTTGTAACATCTGGTAAAGGTGGTGTTGGTAAGACAACAACAACTGCCAATGTAGGTACTGGCCTGGCTATGCTGGACAAGAAAGTTGTATTAATCGATACAGATATCGGTTTAAGAAATCTTGACGTAGTTATGGGTCTTGAAAATCGTATCGTTTATAATCTTGTTGATGTTATAGAAGGTGCCTGCCGTATCCGTAATGCTCTTATTAAAGACAAGCGTTATCCAAATTTATACTTATTACCTTCTGCGCAAACCAGAGATAAGAATGCTGTAACTCCCGAGCAGATGAAGAAGCTGGCTGATGAGCTTCGTGATGAATTTGATTACATATTAATGGACTGTCCCGCAGGCATTGAACAAGGATTTAAAAATGCAATTGCCGGTGCAGACAGAGCATTAGTTGTTACTACTCCAGAGGTTTCTGCAGTAAGAGATGCAGATCGTATTATAGGCTTATTAGAAGCAAATGAAATGAAACAGACACATCTAATCGTTAATCGTATTCGTATGGATATGGTAAAACGTGGTGATATGATGTCCAGTGAGGATGTTTGTGAAATTCTTGCAATTGATCTAATTGGTATCGTTCCTGATGATGAGAATATTGTTATCTCAACAAATCAAGGTGAACCGCTGGTTGGCTCTGACTCACTTGCTGGAAAAGCTTATATGAATATCTGTAAAAGAATCATTGGGGAAGAAGTTCCTTATCTTGACCTAGAGGAAAGACAGGGAATCTTTGGAAAGCTTTTTGGCAAACGAAAGAAAAATTAGGGAGGTTGTGTAATGGGCTTTTCAGATTTTTTTAAGAAAAAAGGGACCGGCAGTATAGCAAAAGATCGATTAAAACTGGTCTTAGTATCTGACCGAGCTGGTTGTTCCCCCGAAATTATGGAACAAATTAAAAATGATATCATAGCCGTAATATCAAGATATATTGAAATTGATCTTGATGGCCTCGATATCAAAATAACCCAGATGGAATCTGAATCTAACAACGGATCTGTACCGGCATTATTTGCCAATATTCCAATTAAGGATTTAAAGTCAACGAAGAAATAGGGAAGAATTAAATGTTAGAAAGTATAAAGCATTACTTTAAACGATATGATTATAAAAAATTTAATATTACTTTAATGGTGGTTGTTGTAATCATCAGCCTGATTGGAGCATTTTTAGTAAAACAAGTGGAGTTAGAGGGTGAAAACTTATTCCTAAAACAGCTGGCTGGCTTAGCCGGAGGTATCTTTCTCGCACTCATTGTGGCGGTAATTGATTATCACTTTATTTGCAGTTTCTACATTATTCTATATATCATAAACATGATATTATTGGTTTATGTTAAGTTATTTGGTGTAAACTTAAATGAAGCCCAACGATGGATTCAGATTGGTCCAATTCAATTTCAACCTTCAGAGCTGACTAAAATTATATTAATCTTGTTTGTTGCAATGTATTTTACGCATTTACGGGCAAGAATTAATAACTTTTTTGTCTTGGCAATCTCTGTTGTAGCCATCGCCATTCCAGTATATTTTATTTTGGAACAACCAAACTTGTCTACCAGCTTAGTTATATTATTTATTTTTGCTACAATGGTTTTTGTTGCTGGTATTAGTTGGAAGATAATTTTACCAATCTTGGTAATAGGAATACCCGTTGTTTTTGGACTTTTTTGGTATATACAACAAGATTACCAGGTACTTCTTAACCCCTATCAGAGAAACCGTATTCTTTCTATTATTACACCGGAAGAATATCCAGCCATCATGTATCAACAGGATTTATCAAAAATGGCGGTTGGAACTGGCCAATTAACTGGTAAAATATTTGCAGAAGGAGATGCTGGTAAACGTGTTTATGACCGTATACCGATTTCAGAAAGTGACTT
The DNA here is from genome assembly GCA_023425485.1 of Bacillota bacterium. Classification (GTDB taxonomy): domain Bacteria; phylum Bacillota; class Clostridia; order Lachnospirales; family Lachnospiraceae; genus Mobilitalea. The sequence continues at coordinate 1,329 of JAFACO010000379.1, read as the reverse complement.
TATCTTTTCTGTAGCCGGAGAGGAATTTGGGTTCCTTGGTTGTTGTATTATAATTGCTTTATACGCGGTTATAATTTATATTTGCTTAACGACAGCAAGAAAAGCACCTGATTATCTTGGAATGTTAATAGCAATTGGATTAGCCTCAATGTTTACCTTCCAGGTATTTGTCAATGTTGGTGTAGTAACTGCCTTACTGCCGAATACTGGTATACCATTACCATTCTTAAGCTCCGGCTTAAGTTCAATGATAAGTGGTATGATAGCGGTAGGATTGATTTTAAACATTCGTATGCAACCGCAAAAAACAAGAAGCTATCATAAATAATTTCTCGGGATTTTGCGCTTATATGCTCAAAACACCTGGTGGTATTTTATAAACTGGATAGTTACAATAATTTTAATATATATTTGAGCCTGCGTGAGCGGCAGAAGGGAGGTTAATATGAATATTGGTATGATTGCACATGATGCAAAAAAGAAGTTAATGCAAAATTTTTGTATCGCATATAGAGGTATTTTAAGTAAGAACACACTATATGCAACAGGCACTACCGGACGTTTGATCGAAGAAGTAACTAATCTTAATGTCCACAAGTATTTAGCGGGTCATTTAGGAGGAGTTCAACAATTAGGTTCTCAAATTGAACATAATCAAATGGATATGGTAATCTTTTTACGAGATCCACTTACCCCAAAGTCACATGAACCAGATATTAATAATATTTATCAGCTTTGTGATAAGCACAATATTCCTTTGGCAACAAATCTTGCAACCGCAGAGCTTTTAATTAAAGCGCTAGATCGCGGTGATCTTGATTGGAGAGAGCTTTTTAAATCCTAGGATAACTTATGGTAATCAACAGGAGAGAAGTACTTATGAAGAAAAGTTTGATCGGTTTCTTAATGTTAACGGCAGTCCTACTAACAGGGTGCCAAAGGAACACAGAGGAATTGCTATCCTATGAGGACACATTATCCAAACAGACTTCAACGATGGACCAAAGAATTACGCAAAGTGATTTTATAGCAAAAGACATAGCAGTAGTCACGGACCAGGAAAATATTGGTGGTGATGAAACTATTTCAGCTGGTGCTGCCTTATTCATAAATCAAACTGACAAAAAAATAATTTATGCAGATCACGTATTTGACCAGCTATATCCAGCCAGTTTAACGATATTAATGACTGCTTTAGTGGTATTACGATATGGTGAATTAAATGACCTTGTTACAGTAGGACAGTATGCTACTGATATTTCTAAAATTGGAGCAAAAGTATGTGGCTACCAGGAGGGAGACACCATAACGCTTGAAGCGTTATTATAC
>JAFACO010000337.1 GCA_023425485.1 Bacillota bacterium | reverse complement strand
CCTCCAGTAATCTCCGATAGGATGATTTTGCAAGTCGTTCTGCTGCTTTTATGCCTTGTTCATAAAAATTATCATAGTAATTTAAATACGCCAGTTCAAATTCATTCTTTTGTCTCTTTTCCCTAATGTATGTTTTTACCCTCTTTAGTTCACGGTTACGTTTATCGAAAGTGTCCATTAAATCAGGCGATGTACTAAACTCCAGCTGCTCCTTTGTGAAATCCACCTCTGTTAAAACACTGTGCAGCCTTGCCAAGTTTGATGAAGCTGACTCAATTTGAGATAATTCCTTGAGATTGCATTCTTCACCCCAAAACCAATTTTTCATTACATACTGTGTTCCTGTAGAATCTTCAGCAAAGATATCGTCATCTATTGTTTTTACAAAAACATCTGTATTAAAGAATCCACGCGTAATTAAGTGTTCTTTCACCTTATCCTCAAATACAGCTCTGTTTTTGGAGCCTTCAAAACACTTGTAAAGTTTCAGCCCACAATCAGTTTCCAACAAAAAGGCGCCTCTGGCTCTATATATGTTGTAAATCTTAAGACGGTATTTTTTTAATGCTTCCTGGCTCCTATCCTCCACGGCTAATCCTCCCAACTAAGCTTCCTGTCTCTTATCCTTCTATCCAATTCTTATTATTTTGAAATGGTTTGACAGCTATGGCACACAGTAAACTTCTTTTTATTTCTTAAATTTCACCCGAAAATTCTGCGGCCTATATCAACGGAAAAACCCGTCTACTAATATTATGATATGACCTTCCAATTCATGAATATAAAAAGAAGCTTTTGGAAAAAGAAAAAAAGCTTAGAAGCAATTCAATGAATTCTTCTAAGCCTTATTATTTTTCTTATCTATTATTAATTGTAAAAGTGTCTCTTTTTCATTCAGCTGTGGATCTTCAAGAACTTTTTGAAGCAGCAGGTCAAGCATCTCTCCAAGCTCTTTGCCCGGTACTATTCCTATAGCAATTAAGTCCTTTCCATTTACCTTTAGCTCTTTTAAAGTTACGCATTCCTCACGTTCAAGAATTTCTCCATATAACTTTCTAGCCTGCGCAATTATCTCATATTTTTCTTTTGTAAGTTCCGGATTTTTAGCAGAAGTATCTGCTCTTTGGACCTCAAACAAAAGCTCCATATACTCTTTACCAATCTTCGAAACAGCCTTACGCATACTGGATGGTGTTAACCCAAAGCGATTATCATGCCACTTAACTAAATGGGTCACTGCTTGAATTGTATCATTGTCAAACTTTAATCTACGAAGGATATTCTTTGCAGTTAATGCTCCCTTTTCCTGATGACCATAGAAATGATTTTGACCGTCCTTGCCTACGGTAAGTGTGCTAGGCTTTTCAATATCATGAAATAACATTGTCAAGCGAAGGAGTGTCTTTTCTCTTTCTGTAAACTGCCTGTCCTCTGAGTCCTTACCAACCTCCATAACCGCTCGTATGGTATGTTCTCCAACGGAATAACTATGATGTATGTTCTTTTGATCTGTAGTCATCATAACATCAAATTCTGGCAAAATAACTTTAGTAATGCCAACATCATAAAGATCACGAAGTCTGTCTGGGTGATCGGAAATCAATAACTTGGTTAACTCGACTCGAATTCTTTCAGCACTTATGTTTTTTAAGTTCTCTGCCTTTTCTCTAACCGCCTTTAAGGTATCCTCTTCAATAGTAAACCCAAGCTGTGCGGAGAAACGAACTGCTCTTAGAATTCGAAGTGCATCTTCCTCAAAGCGCTCTTTTGCACTTCCGACACAACGGATTAACCCTTTTTGCAAGTCTTCCATACCACCAAATAAATCAATTACACCTTCGCTCTCATTATAAGCCATTGCATTAATGGTAAAATCCCTACGCTTCAAATCCTCGGTTAGACTGGAGGTGAAGGACACTTCCTTAGGATGGCGATTGTCTTCATATTCTCCATCCAATCGATAGGTCGTTACCTCAAAATGGTCCTTATCCAGGAGAACCGTAACCGTGCCGTGAACAATACCGGTATCTACAGTTCTTCGAAAAATGCTCTTTACCTCCATAGGAGTAGCCGAGGTCGTAATATCCCAATCCTGAGGAGATCTTCCAAGAATCATATCTCGAACACAGCCACCGACAGCGTAAGCTTCAAAGCCGTGGCCTCTTAATTCTTCAATTATCTTATTCACTTTATCTGGAATAATAAAATTCATGAAAGTTCTCCTTAGGATGATATTTTACTTTGCCTAATAGGCTTTACCCCAGTAAGTCATTGTAGTAGCAGGCTTACCACAACATACGCAGGTATCGGCTATGTGTTCTTGTTCAAATGGCATACAGCGTGAGGATGCACCTGTCTTATCTTTAATTTCCTTTTCACAAGCCTCATCCTGACACCACATTGCTTTTACAAAGCCCGGTTTTTCAGCAATGGTTTTTTCGAATTCTTCCATTGTAGCTGCTGTATAGGTATGTGTATCTCTATAGTTTCTTGCTCTTTCTAACATATCAGACTGCATTTGGTCTAAGATTTCACCAGCTTTGATTGCAATCTCATCAAGAGCTACTACTGTTTTTTCTCTGGTATCTCTTCGAACAATAACTGCTTGGTTGGCTTCAATGTCCTTAGGTCCAATTTCAATACGAATAGGCACTCCGCGCATCTCTTGCTCACTAAACTTCCAGCCTGGGCTCTTATCGGAATCATCCACCTTCACCTTAAAGGAGCTAAGCTTCTCTTTTAACTCATACGCCTTGTCAAGGACACCCTCTTTATTTTGATTAATTGGTATTATCATAATCTGGGTAGGTGCAATTCTTGGAGGAAGTACTAAACCGCTATCATCACCGTGCACCATGATGATTGCTCCAATAAGTCTGGTAGATACGCCCCAGGATGTCTGATGAACATGTTGTTGCGTATTATTCTTATCTGCATATTTAATGCCAAAAGCCTTTGCAAATCCATCTCCAAAGTTATGACTGGTTCCAGATTGCAGTGCTTTTCCATCCGGCATTAAAGCTTCAATCGTATAGGTTGCGTGTGCTCCTGCAAACTTCTCTTTCTCTGATTTGCGTCCTTTTATCATTGGAATTGCAAGTACTCTTTCACAGAAGTCAGCATATACATTCAACATTTGAATTGTTCTTTCTTCTGCTTCCTCAGCAGTTGCATGAGCGGTATGGCCTTCCTGCCATAAAAACTCCATGGAACGAAGAAAAGGTCTTGTGGTCTTCTCCCAACGAACAACGGAACACCATTGGTTATAAAGCTTTGGAAGATCTCTATGAGACTGAATAATCTTAGAGTAAAAATCGCAAAACAATGTTTCTGAGGTCGGTCTAACACACATTCTTTCCTGAAGCTTCTCCCCGCCTCCATGTGTAACCCAAGCTACTTCCGGAGCAAAACCTTCTACATGGTCCTTTTCCTTCTGTAATAAGCTTTCTGGAATAAACATAGGCATATATACATTTTCTACTCCGGTTGCCTTAAAATCCGCATCCATCTGTCTCTGGATATTCTCCCAGATTGCATAACCAAGGGGTCTAAGAATCATACATCCTCTTACGCTTGAATATTCCACTAATTCTGCCTTTTTAACCACATCAGTGTACCATTGGGCAAAGTCTACGTCCATGGACGTAATCGCTTCAACTAATTTCTTATCCTGTGCCATAATCATATCTCCTTCATAAATATTGACTTTATTATTAATTCTTAAGCTCGTTTCGACTTCAATTATTATCTAAAAAAGACAACAAAAAAAGCCATTCTATCCACAAGGGACCGAAGGCCTCGGCGGTACCACCCTAATTAACTGTAAAACTACAGTTCTCTCACACCATTAACGCTGGTTCAACGTTGCATTTGGGGTAATTATCCTGTATTACCTTTCATACAAAGCTCCAAGGCAGGTTCTATAACATCCGTATAAGAAGCTTTCACCATTACTTCTCTCTCTGATATACATCCTTTATATACTAATCCTCTTCAACGCACTATAAATAATGAGCTAATTTTATGCCAGATTACCGTCTTTGTCAAGCGGCTGTTGCAAAAGAACCTATTTCCATCACTAGCAAATGTTTTACAACAGCCCTTTTATCCTGCTTTCATTATTCTTCTAATAAAACTATAAAACCACATTTCTACTGTGATGAGTCCCCTTCTGTAGAGACCTCCTCTTCCATCCTTTTGTCTTCTGACTTTTCATTCACTACCTTAAATATAGTTATGATAATTACAAGACCTATTGGTCCTAAAAAGAAACCAATAATTGAAAATAATTTTAATCCTATATACATAGAAATCAGTGTAAAAATTGGTTTAATCCCTATTTTATTCCCAATTAGTTTGGGTTCAAGAACTTCACGAGCTATCTGACAAAGCAGATAAATTGTAATTAAGACCGCCGCTTGAAAGATATTACCATTCACCAGCATGATAATTCCCCAAGGCACAAATACTATACCACTTCCTAGAATCGGGAGTGCATCCATTATTGCAATACCTAACCCCAGGAGAACTGCATATTCGTTTTTTATTAAGGTTAACCCAAGAATACAAATACCCGCCACTATCAGCATTATAATTGCTTGAGAGCGCAGATATGCCATGCCAGCTTCGGAAAGTTTTTCTGAAACACGATGGAAATCATGATACATTGCATTGCCTTCCATCTTTTGATGGAAAGCAGGTAAATCTTTGACAATAAGAATGGCTGCAACAAGTATTATCAAGATAATACCAGTAAAAGCAACGAGAGAAATCGTTATTTGTATCGTATGTTCGGTTAGCTCAGGCATAATATTGTTTTTTACTCTATTAAAAGTCTGAGTCAAATTATCATCTACTATCCCTCTAAAAGTACCACCATCCAGCTTAAGAAAAGCATCACACCGTTCACAGATTGCATCTATCTTATCTGCCCACAGATCTAGATAAACAGGAAGATTTTTTACAAAGGCAATGGCTTGCTTAACTAATATGTTAATTAGCATAACTATACTAGTTCCAAATACTGCAATCAAAAGCAATAATGCTCCGCTTCCGCCAACAGCCCGAGGAATTTTCATTTTGCGATATAGAAGTTCGGATACTGGACGAATAATCCAAGCAAGAAAATACGCAACTAAAAAGGGAAATATTAAAGGCAAAAGGAATCGAAGTCCCAGATATACACTGATGGTAATAGCAGCAAGAGTTATAGCCCAGCGAAACTTGCTGGACTCTGACATATTTATTTTCACACACATTTCCCCTTTCGACTAATTATCCAAAGAAACAAAAAAGAGCATTCATTGTCATATGAATCCTCTTTTCTTATTGTTTGTCAAATCGACATTAATATCCTAGGGGGAATTTTCTAATTATTTATCTAATATTATCTAAATTCACATATTTATGTTAAGGAAATTAATATCCATAATGTAATTACTTACGGTAACTTCCTAATCAATTCTTTTTTATTAATCTTTGACTCTATTCTTTAACTACTTGGATCGGAACATAAGGCACATCCGCAAGATAAGCCGCTTTTGCATAGTCAAGCCCATCTGCCACCAGATAATCATCCCCGGGTTTTTTTACTATTATTATATCCTCGGTTGAATAAATTACCGACTCATACTGCTTAACCAGCTCTGCTAATTTAATTTCATCCTCAGTACATAAATCCTCTGGATTTATTAGTCTCTTAGGAGAAACTAGCATCTTGAAACTCTCTGATTTATTCTGAAAGAATTCCTTTGCTTCATTTACAATAATTTCAGCAATTTTGTCCGGTGTGCAATAGGTGCTGTCAATCACAAGATTATAATTGGTGAAGTCCATATAGCTTAAGTTATAAATCTCTTTATAACGTATTCTTTCTGTTGCTGCACGTTCGGATAACAGGTTTTTAGCTTCCTCTAAACTGGAGTACTGTTCTTCAGCTCCTCTATGGTCGCTCATAACACGTAGAGCAGCAACTTCCAGACTAACTGATACAAATACCTTAAAGGAATGTTCAACAAAATGCCAGGCTAGGCGGGAATCAAATATCAGATTTTTATCTTTATTTTCCCTTGAAATTCTGGTTGTAGCATCATCTATCATATGATCATACTTATTATCACTGCACATCAGCTGGTTCAATTCCAGTGTTGTCATATTCATCTCTCTTGCTAATTCTCTCTGAACCTTACCTGTTGAGTATACCTCGAAGCCGTATTTATCATTTAGCAGCTTGCAAATGGTTGATTTGCCACTTCCTAAATTACCGGTTATCGTAATATGCATGTGTCTTACCTCTTTCTTTCCTACCTGTATTATTTAAGTTTGAGAAACCCGTTTATGCTATTATTCCAGTATTATAGCGTAAATTCGACAATAATACAACCAGCAACACTTTCTTAATGGTTTGAAATTACAACATTACTTTTTAGAATATATTGTTTTTACATTCACTCCATTTAGCATACCTAATTTCCCTGCCAAAGTGCTAATTAGATCCTCTTTTGCATCTACTACTACACTAATAATGCTAATATTCTTTTCACGGTAGGGAACGCCCATGCGCCCAATAATATACTGATTATATTCATGAAGTAAAGCATTTAATTTTTCTACTGAATGCATGTCCTCAATTATGATGCCAATCAATGCAACCCTTGTCTCCATTTCAGATTCCCCCTTTACTTCCACCCAAATCTAAGATTTTTATCCGTTCAAATATAACTAATAATACTTCCTCTAAATTTTAAAGCGATATCCTACACCCCAAATAGTCTCTATATACTGTGGTTTTGACGTATTATATTCAATCTTCTCTCTAATTTTCTTAATGTGCACTGTAACAGTGGCAATATCGCCTACGGATTCCATATCCCATATATCTCTGAACAATTCATCCTTTGTATATACATGATTAGGATGTTCTGCCAAAAAGGTTAAAAGGTCAAACTCCTTTGTGGTGAATATCTTTTCCTCGCCATTAAGAAAGACACGTCTTGCCGTCTTATCGATTTTAAGTCCTCTAATCTCAATTGTCTCATTATCTTTAATACCCGAGCCTATTAATCTGTCATACCTTGCAAGATGCGCCTTGACTCTTGCTACTAATTCGCTTGGACTAAAGGGTTTTGTAATATAATCATCTGCACCAAGTCCAAGTCCTCTAATTTTATCAATATCATCCCTTTTTGCAGACACCATGATTACTGGGACATTTTTTGCTTCTCGAATTCTTTTGCAGATTTCAAAACCATCCATATTGGGCAGCATCAAGTCCAGAATAATTAATTCAAATTCTTCCTTTAACGCTCTTCCTGCTCCAACATTGCCGTCTGTCTCTACCTCAACCTCAAAACCGCTTAGCTCCAAATAATCCTTTTCTAATTCTGCAATTGCTACTTCATCTTCAATTATTAACAACCTACTCATCTTGTAACCTCCTTATCATATTGTTTTTTCACCTTTTCTAAGTGTAAAGCAAATTGTTGTTCCATTTCCAAGCTCGCTCTTTACCCATATTTTACTCCCATGATCTTCAATTATTTTCTTGGAGATGGCTAACCCTAAACCACTGCCACCCTTTCTTGAATTTCTGGAAGCATCAGCACGATAAAAACGATCAAAAATATAAGGCAAATCTGCTTTGGGTATCCCAATTCCATTATCTTCAATCTCAACCTGAACAAAATTACCACTCTCTAATAACCGGATATGAATCCATGCCGCTTCTTTATCCATATACTTTACAGCATTTCCAATAATATTGTTAATAACTCTCTTTAGCTGCTCCGCATCTGCTACCACCTCGGTATCAGAGAACGTACTATTTTCATAATGCATTTGTATCTTCTTGATTTCTAGCTCTAAGGACAATTCCTCTATGCAATCATCAAAATACTCTCGTAGTCTAATCTTTTCAAAATTATATGGTATCGTATTACAGTCAATTTGTGTATAAAATGCGAGTTCATCCACTAGGATTGACATATCATTTGCTTTTGTCATAATTGTTTTTAAATATTTTTCTTGTCTTTCAGGTGTATCTGCAACACCATCAATCAAACCCTCCGCATAACCTTTAATCGCTGTTAACGGTGTTTTTAAATCATGGGATATATTACTGATTAACCCCTTAATATCCTCTTCATAAGCCAGTCTGCTGTCAATTAGTTCCTTCAACCGTATTCTCATCTCTTCAAAATCATCACAGAGCTGACCTATTTCATCTTCCGTATCAGATTCCACCGAATAATCAAGATCCCCTTCCTTAATCTGGTTCATACCAATCCTTAATATATTAAGAGGTCTTACTATACTACGATAAATCCATACCATTAAAGTAAACGCTGAAAAGCAAATAATAATCATAAAGGATATTACAATCTGAAAAGCAACTGCCTTTATCTGTGGAATTAGCGTATCCAAATTAGTAACAACAAATATAGTTCCTTCCGCTCCATCTGAAAAGTAGAAATCCTGTGCTTTCACCAGAAATGGATTCTTACCGGCTATATATACCCCACCATCCACATCGGTTTGATTTACTCCAAACTCTTGCAAGCTGTTTTTAACCAATGGTAAGAGTTTCTCATCCCCTACAAAGATGAACTCACCCTCTTTACGTAATGCAAGAAAGGAGTATTTTGTCTTAAGTTCCTGGTTTAGCTCATTAATGTAGTCTGTATCCTCTAATGTTTCAGGGGCCTTTAAAGTTGCAAACTTAATTTCATTATAAACACCACGAGTCAGGCGGTTTAAAATCTGTATTGGGTTGGTTATAATCTGTATTGGATCCGCTTCCATATCATAGGATCGATGGATGGAGTTCAATTGTAAGTTAACTATTGTGCTTGCAGATATAAAGATCAGAAGAATTGGTAATAACATCATTATAAAAAATGCTGTAAAGAGCTTGTCCTTTAATTTCATATCTTAATTACCTCCTTCAGCCGTTCTTTTTCTTAATAAAAGTATCTTCATATGGTCAATAGAAGGTATACTGTTTTCTATTGCCGCAAATTTATTACCCTATATAAATCTTAGTCATAAGTATATCACTTCAAACCTTACTTTGTACAAAGAATACGAAGTTTTTTAGAAAGATTTAATAAAAAGAACGGACTATTTTCACCACATACCCACTTAAAAAACCATCCACAAGATATGGTCAGTTTGAGTATAGCAAAATAATATCCGTTCTTTTCTTATAAATATATTATAACCGCTATCCTATATTTTACTTAAGATAGGTTTTTAATTCTTCTGCCTTGTCGAGTTTCTCCCAAGGTAAATCAAGGTCTAATCTGCCAAAGTGTCCGTAGGCAGCAGTTTTCTTATAGATTGGTCTGCGAAGATCAAGCATTTTAATGATTCCTGCTGGACGAAGATCAAAGAGTTTACGAACGATGGTTACTAATTCATCCTCTGTTAACTTTCCTGTTCCGAAGGTTTCTAACATGATGGATGTAGGCTCTGCTACACCAATTGCATAGGATAATTGGATTTCGAGGCGATCTGCCAATCCCGCTGCAACAACGTTCTTTGCTACATAACGCGCTGCATAGGAAGCGGAACGATCTACTTTCGTGCAATCCTTTCCGGAGAAAGCTCCACCGCCATGTCTTGCATAACCGCCGTAGGTATCTACTATAATCTTTCTTCCAGTCAATCCACTGTCACCATTTGGCCCACCGATAACGAAGCGACCCGTAGGGTTAATAAAGAACTTAGTTCTCTCATCCACTAACTCTGCAGGCAGGATAGGATCCAGAACAAATGCTTTTACATCCTTACGAAGTTGTTCAATACTGATTTCTTCATTATGTTGTGTGGATAATACAACTGCATTTAAATGAATTGGCTTTCCGGCTTCATCATATTCAACAGTTACCTGTGATTTACCATCTGGACGCAGGTAGTTAAGAGTTCCATCTTTTCTAACCTTGGTCAACTGTCTGGTTAACTTATGTGCAAGGGAGATTGGATAAGGCATAAACTCTTCCGTCTCATTGGTAGCATAACCAAACATCATACCCTGATCTCCTGCACCAATCTTTGATAACTCTTCATCTTCCGTTGTATGTTCCTTAACTTCAAGGGAATTGTCAACACCAAGTGCAATATCTTTTGATTGCTCGTCTAAAGCAACGATAACGCCACAAGTATTTGCATCAAAACCATATTCCGATTTGTCATATCCTATTTCCCTAATGGTATCTCTAGCTATTTTCTGAATATCCACGTAACCTTCAGTTGTAATCTCACCCATAACAAGAACTAATCCTGTGGTGATAGCAGTTTCACAAGCAACTCTGCTCATTGGGTCTTGCTCTAATAAAGAGTCTAATACCGCATCAGATATCTGATCACAGATTTTATCTGGATGTCCTTCGGTCACTGATTCTGATGTAAATAATCTTTTTTGCATAATAATCCTCCAATTCTAAATTACCAAAGTTAACTCCTATTAAGAGCTCGTTCTGCGTTAGTTTTATGCAATATATATTTTGTTACTTACATAAAAAAAATCCGCAGAAGCGGACTTGATATAATTTTAATCAAATCCTCTTATTGTTCGAATACTCGCTCAGGTTGGCACCTTCCACATTAGGGGTTGCCGTGACTTCATAGAGCCTTACTCTCCGTCACTCTGAATAAGAGAAATGTGTTATTTATTTGTTTTTTGTCATTACATTTTTGTAAAATAAGAATATAACGAATCTTATCTTTCGTCAAGTAGATTTTTGTAACAGTTTAGCCCTACAAGAATTAGATACAGTGTGTACGAAAGCTCGCTTTCGAATACACACTGTATCTAATTCTTGTAGGGCGCTCTGCCCAAGCGAGGTTTTGCAAAGCAAAATCGAGCTTGTGGCTAAACTGTTACAAAAATCTAAAGCTCGCTTTCGAATACACACTGTACCTAATACTTGTAAACCGCTCTACCCAAGCGACGTCTCGCGAAGCAAAATCGAGCTTGCGGCTAAACTGTTACAAAAATCTAAAACTCGCTTTCAAATATACACTGTCCCTAATACTTGTAAACCGCTCTGCCCAAGCGAGGTTTTGCGAGCAAAATCGAGCTTGTGGCTAAACTGTTACTTTATCTTAATATATGTTACTTTATACCCAATTAATTACCATATTTTACATAATTATTGACTTTTCGACTAAAAATACCTATACTTTTCTTAATGTATTTTCTTATCGTCGTTTTAAGTGTAATATGGAAAAGATATATTAAGGGGGCGACTACGTCACAGTATGCAGACAATGACAACAGTTAAAATATTAATAAGCCAAGCTATCCCAGGTATGGTGGTAGCTGCAGATGTTTACACAAAGGACGATCATCTCATTTTATCCAGGGATACTACCTTAACCGATAAGATGATTACACGCCTTGTATTTTATTCTATCACGGAGTTATCTGTTTTTTCTTATGCAGAAGATGCCGATGTAGAATTTGTCTCGGAATATTCCACTTATTATGAAAAAATTAGAGAAAGTGAATCCTTTAAGCGGTTTCATTTGGCTTACCAAAATACAGTGAATGAGTTCAAAAAATCTCTTGATCAAATGGTGACTGGAACAAAGGATATCAATATTGATGAGATGCTTAATGAGACCAGCAAGCTACTCAATAATTGTTCCTCTAATATTGAACTCTTTAACATGTTACATTGTATGAGAAATTATGATGATACGACATATGTACATAGCTTAAATGTTGCATTAATATGCAATATTATAGGAAAGTGGCTTAAATTTAACCGCAAGGACCTGGAGACAATTACCTTGGCAGGCCTTCTGCATGACATTGGTAAGCTTATGATTCCATCTAATATCATCACGAAGCCATCGAAGTTAACAGATGAAGAATTTCTAACCATAAAAACCCACCCTCTCCGTGGTTATAACTTGCTTAAAAGTAAAGAGTTTGACCCTAGAATAAAAAGAGCTGCTTTAATGCATCATGAGCGTTGTGATGGAAGTGGCTATCCTTATGGATTTTACAGTGACCAAATAGATTCCTTTGCTAAGCTTGTCTCCATTGCTGATGTATATGACGCAATGACCTGTGCAAGAGTTTATCGTGGTCCTTTATGCCCCTTTAATGTTATACATATCTTTGAAACCGAAGGATATGCAAAATATGATTCAAAATATATTATGACTTTTTTGGAGGGAATTGTTCAAACTTACATTCATAGTAGCGTTATTTTGAATAATGGTCAGACAGGAGAAATTATTTTTATTAATAGACGTGAATTATCCAGACCTATCATAAGAATTGAAGATGCGTTTATTGACCTGACACGACATAGAGATTTACAAATAGTGTCCTTAATATAGCTGCCTTATCCTTATAAAGCATAAAATTATCCCCTAATTCGTAGAAAGTGTGAACTAGGGGCTTTTTATATTCATCTCTTTGATTAACTAACTTTTAGTTTAAATTTACGAATCGCTTTCATATCTTCAGAATCTACCTTTTCAATGGCAGCTCCAAGCTGTTGCAATTTGTATTCTAATTTCTCATAGCCACGTTCAATATATTCCACATGTTCCACCGTTGTAAAGCCTTCCGCCATCAGTCCAGCTATCACTAACGCTGCGCCACCTCGAAGGTCTGGAGCCGTAACAATTGCTCCGGTAAGTTTATCTACACCTTCTATAATAGCAGTATTACTTTCCACCTTTATATTTGCACCCATGCGTGCTAACTCATCAACATATTTGAATCGGTTTTCAAATATGCTTTCTGTCACTATACTTGTTCCCTTTGAAAGAGCAAGTAGTGTGGTCATCTGTGGTTGCATATCAGTAAGAAATCCAGGATATACCAATGTTTTTACATGTGTATTGCCAAGTTTCCCATTTGCCTTCACACGAATAGAATCATCAAACTCTTCCACCTGTGCACCAATTTCTATTAATTTAGCAGTAAATGCCTCCAAGTGCTTTGGAATAACATTCTTAATCAAAATATCTCCCTTGGTTGAAGCTGCTGCAAACATAAAGGTACCTGCTTCAATCTGATCTGGAATTATTGCATATTCGCTTCCATGCAGCTTAGCCACACCTTTAATACGAATGACATCAGTTCCTGCTCCTTTAATATTAGCACCCATACTATTTAAAAAGTTAGCAACATCAACCACATGAGGTTCTTTTGCTGCATTTTCAAGTATCGTTTGTCCTTCACTTAAGCAAGCTGCCAACATAGTATTAATTGTTGCACCAACACTGGAACAGTCAAAATAAATATGTGCACCAGTTAGGTTCTCAGCCTTTGCACAAATCATACCATGCTCAATCTTTGCTTCTGCACCTAATGCTTCAAATCCTTTAAAATGCTGGTCAAAGGGTCTGCTTCCAATATTACACCCGCCGGGTAATGCCACTTTTGCATCTTTATATTTACCAAGTAATGCTCCTACTAAATAATAGGAAGCTCGAATTTTTCTAACATAATCAAAATCTACATTTACTGAATTTATTTTATTCCCACTAATTTTTACAGTTGTTCTATTAATTCGCTCTACTTTAGCGCCAATATCCTCAATTGCTTGTAACAATACATTGATATCCTTAACGTCTGGGACATTTTCTATTTTAACGGTCTCGTCAGTCATAACCGCTGCTGCTATAATACCGAGTGCTGCATTTTTATAACCACTTATCGTCACCTCACCAGTGAGCGGTTTTCCACCCTTAATAATATATTGCTCCATTGCACACCTCTGTTTATTCTATCGAACTTAAGTTTGTATATTTTGCACATAAAAAATGCATTTTTTTATTCAATGCCACTTTGATTATACCACAACCTAGGGTTTTGTAAATTGTTTTTTACAATTTAAAATATTCGTAACAATTTGTAAACATCCTCCTTTCCATTATTTGGTCTCCTTCATTTACATCTACTACTTATTTATAAAACATATCTATACTATATATTTTTAATCTTACGCGTTTTTCTATGCATACGAAAAACTAATTTCAAAAGGTAAATTTAGAAGAAAAAATCCAAATAATAAACATCAAAGGATAAATCGTTTTATTTCTAAGGATACTTTCTAATATTCTAAAATAGTATAATGTACTCATTACTAATCTTGAATATTTATTTAAAATCTTCATCTGATTTGTAGTATTGCAGTTTAGATATCCTGTGCTATAATTATTATATTAAAAGTATAATTATGAAAACATTCAATAAACATCTTGTTTGTATTCGCAACTTCACCTTTTAAATTCTGTACTTTGGGTACACTATTTAAAAACTTTGAGAAAGGCATGGTTATTATGTCCAACTTTATTAAAATCGAATCTGTTAAAGGCAGTAACCAAGAGAAGGTTAAGCAAAGCCTTAAATTTAAAACTGGAAGCTTTGTATGGCGAATAAAATTCACTGCACCTCTTAACCCAGCTACAGTAAATAATCGTAACCTTTATGTTACCTCACTTAGTCAGGTTCCACTTCAGACAAATATACGGTATGATACAGTAGATAACTGTATAGAGATAGAACCCCTTTCCCCTTACGAGAAAAACGAGTCCTATCTCTTGCATATAACAACAAATGTAAAGTCAAAGCTAGGACAATCCCTATCTGATGAAATAACAATACAATTTAAAGTTTAATAAGAGCAAAAGCTTCGTAGTTCATACACACCGCATATACTAACCTAAATTAGATGCGGTTATATGATATTTACGAAGCTTTCTTTTTATGATAACTTTAGTTTTATTTTAGTTCTATTATGACAGGTGTATTTGGTTTTTCATGAAATTCACTAATTTAGGATACTTCTCAAATAGTTTGCTGGAATTCATCCTATCTTCTTCAAAAATAACAGCTATACTTCCCTGCATCGTTTCTTCAAATTCCAAAAGATTCTCAATGGCTCTTTTTTTAAGAAGACTAGCATTTTCAACCAATAAACAGCAATCTTTCAGTGTCACCGTCTTTGTCCTTAGATCAATTTCATTCAATTTATCAGCTGATATTTTTGCCATTTTAGATGAGTTTAGTTTACCTATCTGAAAAAGAAATAAAGCCATATTCTTTGCAAGTGTCGTTTTCCCAGACTCCTTTGGACCTGTTATCACCAGCATTGAGGTTCTTGCTTCATCCTTGCAAATATACTCTATACTCTTCGCCAACTGATTTTTAATTTCTGGAATAGCTATAAAGCTCCCAAAGATTTCTTCCGGTTGAAACTGATATAGTTCTGCCAGCTGATCCAGATCCATATTATCTTCGGCAGAAACCTCCTCTTCCGTAGGATATACTTGCTCTTCCAACATCATACTCACTACATCATTCTTTAATTCCTCAACTAAATAATCCTGCTCCAGTTGTTGCGTATCTTGTATCTCTTCCTTTGCTTCAAGCTGCTCCTGTGCTTCTCTCAAGATAGAATCTTCCTGAATAACTTCTTGATCCTCTTCTTGACTAACTTCCTGCAACGGTTGTTCTTCCGTTTGAACCTGATTCTTTTTCTCCACTGTATATTCATCCTGATTGAGCCTAACCTCTTCAGCACGTCTTTTGATTTCTTCCATAATATTATCTTTGTCAGTGGCACCGGAATAATATGCCTTCAGCATTCTAGCCTTTTCAACATAGGTACCTTCACCAAACCACAACTCAATTTCGGAACATTCCTTAATACATTCTTCTTCTTTTCCGGCTTTATAATAGAGCTTAGCTAATTCATACGCCCATTTTTCCGTATATTCCGTTATTTTCAGCTCCTCTAAAATTTCGATAAGCTTCTCGTAAGTCTCCCCCTTTAGCTTATCAATTTTGTATCGGAATACATAATTATAAAAATCCTTAGGGGCTATTTTTTGATATTGATTTAAATACCGCTCTGCGTCTTCCACATTATTAAGTTTGATCAGCATTTCTATGTATTGAAACAATGCCTTTCTCGATTTGGCCTTGTCATATATTTTAAGATAAATCTCTGCTGCCTCTTCATAATTTTCATTTTCTGCATAAATCATCGCAATTAAATTCAGATCTGTTAAATGCTTAATTTTTCTAACATCCAGTGTACGAATCACTTTTTCTGCAGACAGGAGGTCGCCATCATCATAGCGCTTTTTTGCCTCCTCGAGCTTTGCAATCTGCTCATAGCTTCCCATAGCTTACCCTCCTTAAGTACATAAAGCATTCTGCTATCATCTCTTGTTCCTAATAAGCTAACGTCTCCCCTAGCTTATTCTTCTCTGTGTAAGGTCCTAAGCACCAACTCCTCAAGCCCTTTCTGTTCCTTTAGTAATTCAGCTTTGTCTCCAAATAAAACACATTTTCCTTTATCGACAATGCAAAGCTTATCACAGATTTTCTCCATTTCATCCATATGGTGTCCCGTATACAAAATACTTACACCCTTTTTCTTTAGTTCTAAAATAGTATCATGGATTTGATTTCTTGATTCTATATCTAATCCTACCGTTGGTTCATCCATTATAATAAGTTTAGGTTGATGTAAAAGTGCAACTCCAATATTAAGTCTTCTTTTCATTCCACCGGAATAACTTTCTACCTTCTTCATAAGTGTCTTTCGATCAAAATTAATAATTTTTGATACTTCCTCCACCCGTTCATTTAGGTGCTTTCCGCGAATGTGGTTCGCTCTACCCCAAAACTTAAGATTTTCTAATCCATTCAATTGGGAATACAGCGCGATTTCCTGGGGTACATATCCCAGTTCTCTCCTAAGGAAAGTGGGTTGCGCTACAATGTCCTGCCCACGGTATAATATTTTTCCGCTATCGGGCTTACGTAAGGTAGCAATCAAAGAAAGCGTTGTGGTTTTGCCTGCACCATTTGCACCAATCAGTCCTAGAATCTCCCCTTCTCCCAGCGAAAAAGACATTCCATCCACCGCACGGTTGTCTTTATAATACTTTTTGACTTCCATTAGCTCAAGCACAAGGTTACCCTCCAAATTCATGTACATATTTATACATTTTATACTACCATTTGTCTTCTATTTAGACAAGTACCAACCGATAAAGAAGGTCTTTCTTATAGACGAAAAAAGGTTGTTACAAGATGCAACAACCTTTTTATCATTAGTATAACATAAAAGCACTCTATGACTCTTTGTAATAACTTAGGGTATATAATATCTCCTGTGTTATTTCAACCTGATCCTTTTGTAATAATCTTATTCTGCTTTCAACTTCACGAATTTTCTTCAATTTATCTTTGTTATATCTTGTCATAGCATCTGCAAATACTGGATGGAGTTTAATTTTTTCTCTAATCTCCAAAGAAAATGGACAGTAGGTTGCCATAATTTCTCTTACTGGTTTATTCAACTTCATTGCACCAAGAGATTCGTTTTGTATCCACTGTTCATAATCAATTACAAAGATTTCTCTATTATTATTACGTCCCTTTTGTATTTGTTGCTTAACTCTTTCTTTTCTCTCTTCAGATAATTCTTTGTTTTTACGATAAAATTGGATATAATCTGAATACTCAGAAGTTAAAGATTTGTGTGTAATATCGTTCCAGGATGCTCCTTCAATTGTTCTACATAACTCCCAACGATATCTTCCAAAAATTCTTATTAATAGTGTAACCAAATTCATATCAGTAAAAATGGGTAGAAGAAAACGTCCTGCGCTATCCCTTCGCTTTCCTGTAATCTCTTGCCACATTACCCCGTTGCTGCCAACATTGGGCATAAGTATAATATCTGGAAATACTCTTTTTATAATATATTCCTTCACAATATTTTTCTCTTTATCCGAATAGATAACTTCTCTATCAAATACGGAATAGTCAATTTTAAGAATTTCAGCAATTGCATCATTTACTTTTGTTGCTGTTACTCTAAGTCTATCTATATTATTTGCCCATAAGTCCTTATGAAGAACTGGTACAAAGCTTGATATCTGTCCATTGGTGGTACGGTTATTGTATCGGAACATATTATCAATTTCATATTCCACTCTTTTTTCGGGATTATGAAGCCAGTCTTTTACTTCCTGCTCTGTAAGAGTTCCATGTTTTTTGAGGCTATTTAACATCTCTGTATATTCTTGATCAAATTCATTCTTAGATGGTTCTCTTTTCCCTTCATAGATAAGCGTCAACCACTCTTTAATATCATAAATCTTACCAGCTTCTGGATTCTGTGGCTGATCTTTTAAATAATACAAGGAAAGCAGCTGCTCCTTAGTCAATAACCTTTCATCGCAATAACCAAACTTCAGAAACATTTCTATCAATCTTGGTGTATTTCCATCCTTATGCGCTTTGAGAAATACTTTCTTATAAATCTCATAGTGGTTATCCGAAACTCTTCTTCTAATTGCTCTTGCTGCATCCTCTGAAGAGAACTTGTCCTTTAAATGAATAAAGTCCTGCATTACACTATGCATCTGGCTTGTTCTCTCTTCTGAAATCTCTGCATACTTAAGAATAGTGTCAAAAGATTCTTCCAGTTCGTTAATTACCCTTTGAGAATCCTCTCTTGAATACTTTAAATCTAATTCAGTGACTTCTTCTGTAAGCTTATCTCCCACCAACAGAAGATGATATACCTCCTCCATCTTTTGCCGATTAATCGCAAGCTTTTTCCCAAGCATTCGTTCTGTAAATACTTCTGCTTTGTTAATCTCTTCAATTAAAAGGTCCATTAGATCAATTAGCTCATTATTAAAATTTAAAGAAGTTCCTGTTTTAATAGAGAGTTCAGCAATCAAGTGAAACAAACAACTATCGCTGTCATCCATAAGAAGGCTTGCTAACTTGTAATATTCCTTTGAAATAGCCTTTAACTCTTCTATCTGCTGATTAATTACACCAACTTGATCTTCCAGTTGATATAGTGTTATCGCATTCCCATAGGAATAAAAAACTTTGACTGCTTCTATGGGTAAATTCCTACATTCTGAATAGTAATTTATACGATCTCTAAACAGTTCCATATCCCTGTCTAAAAAAGAAAGGTCCTTTACCCATTCCGGTTGTCTTGGACTATTACCACTTCTTAAGGCCAACGTCTGATAGGTTTCAAAGCTATTCTCTAAGAATTGGTTCAGCTCGGATCCATGCTTTATTATTCCTTGATAAATCTGATCTATATCGTAAATCTCTTTATAGTACGAGGCCACCATGTAGCCGTGATAGTCCTTATTTAACGACAGAATCGTCTCTATTTCATCTATGTGTTTTACAGGATACAGGTACAGCAAAAGATCATCAACAGCAGTATAGTTGCTTTGATATTTTCCAAGGTATAAATCATTAATCCCCAGAAAAGAACCAGAACCCATAACTACACGTAACCCGTTGTTATGAATTAGTACTCTCCCTTTAATTATCATTGCTACATGAAATACCTGTTCGCCCTCTGTAAATATATTGGTTCCCTTCAAAAACTGATTCACTGCATTAGGATTATATTTGACATCCATTCGTACACCGCCTAATTTACTTGTTTATTGTCATGTATATTATACACCAATTCAACTAAATTCTAAAGTAAAATATATATAATTCGACGATAATAGGGCAAAAGACTTACAAATTAGTGAGTTATATTGTTATTTTTTTACACAATTGATAAAATTATTCGCTATAATTATTAATTATAGATTATCATACTGTCTATCAACGATTTTACTCTTTGATTATTTATGCACAAAAAAGGCAGGATATAAAAATCCTACCATCAATTGTATTCCATCTTATATTTTTAATTCCGTGCGCTCTGCTTCGAATGCTTACCATAAGCGTTACCTTTACAGTTAACTCGGTCCAGGCAGCCTCACGGCACACAGAAGGTTTCGCTTAGTGCTGCTTCATTCCTGACCTGACACGGTTCACAAATTTCTGTTGCGTAAGACCCAAACGTCAACATTACTTATAAAGGGCGGCCCTACAGTAAGTCACCCTAGGCAGAACATCACCCCTGCTGTAGCGGATTGCAGGTACAGGGCACCGCTATCTCCCCGGCTGCACGGAAACTTTATAGACTAATTAATCACGTCAGATACTCAGACGTAGTGTATAGTATATCTTTTTTAATCCCTTCTGTCAAGGGTGTTTTTCCTTCCTCTTTTTGTCTCTTAACTCCTTAAAGAATTCCTGTAACAGATTCTGACAGTCTTCTTCACAC
>JAFACO010000307.1 GCA_023425485.1 Bacillota bacterium | reverse complement strand
TCATCACTGACATATCTTAATGAAAAATCTATTGTAGTATCCGTTAGGATACTTTTGAGTCTCATGTGAAGACTCAAGTTTTTTAGAATTTTCAGGGTTGTTTCACTGTTCAATTATCAAGGTTCATTGTGCTGTTTCTTTGTTTCGTTTGAAGCAGCTTGTATACTTTACCATATCCACTTTATTATGTCAACTACTTTTTAAAATTTATTTTTAATCTTTTCGTTGAATAGTTATCAGTGGTGGAGTTACATCTTAACATCTTTATTTCATTATGTCAACCATAAATTGAATAAATTTTTCAAACAATTTTTACAATTTACAAAACATAATTTCCAACCCAGAATACACTATTTCATCACTACTTCATATGTATCTCAACGGGTGATTCATATGGTAACACACCCATACTATAAAGTCAACCTTAAATTGTATTAATTTTATATTCAATTATTTACAATTAGTAATAATCGGTAATTACTCCTCACCACTTCATTCTCATTTACTTTTACTTAATAATTTAGTTAGTACAGATCTACAATATCAAAGTCACAGCAATTTAAATAAGTATTCCTTTCTTGTAAGGTTTCTTACTGTATTTAATTCTAATTATTCTATATTTTAATTACAATAATAATCAGTAGGACTATGAATATGTATAGATCCGAGACCATAGCAAAAAGTTCCGTATTATTCTTGTTCTTTCTAAATAAATGCATACTTCCCGCAAGTCCATAATAAATACCTCCTGCAAAAGCTGCTGCCAGCCTAAATTCATGAATAGCAAGGGAGCATACTCCAAGCAACCCTAAACAAATATTTGAAAAACCAAGTTCTAAGATAATAGGGTGACTTTTGAGGTCATTAATTTCAAAAATCTCTTTTGCTGTGAACCCCGGTGAAAGCACCTGCTTAATTCCCGCGGATAATAAACGTAATCCAATTGAATAAAATACAAACCATTTTAAAAATACAGAATTGGATAGTTCCCTTTCAATAACAATAGAGATAAATGGACAAACAATAAAAAACGCTATCACAGATAATTCATACCATTTTATTTTCTTCATAACGCTCCCTCATAACTGCCAGTAATCTCAGTTTTGTTCTATTCGAAAGTATTGATACTATGTACATATTCGGTGTCATAGTTATATCCATTTCATATGTTTAATAGATACCCTTTAAATTATTGTAATGCCATAACTTATTATAGGGATAATACTATAATATTTGTATTACTTGGTCGTTATCACAGACTTTACTTATCATTCCGTCTTGAACCCAATAAGCTTCCCCATATAAAAATTTTTGATTCTCCTCAATAAATATAAAGGACCCATCCACCAGCGCATAGAAAGGACGTGTCTTGCTATCTGGCAAGGAAATGTCCTCTAGCACGCGTAATCCATCCACACTGATGTCTTTTATATATTGAAAATGTGGTAAAATATTTACTTTGGTCAAACCTAATCCCTCTAAATATCTATCATATAATGGATCTACAGCTTCACCATCTAATTCTGGCTGCGCATATACTATATCTGCACAATTCATACTCCCTGCACTAATTCCAATCACAGTTCCTTCATATTTTTTCAATAGATCTTTTAAATGTATTTTATTAAAAAATGCGTTCTGGGTGGGGACGTGTCCACCTGCTAATATAATGACATTATAATCGTATAAGATATCCGCTATCCTATCCTCATTCCTCGCATCACATACATCGACACACTCTAATGGGAGATTACTCAAACTAAATGCTTCCAGAAAAATCTTTCTATAACTTTCATTAACCTCTATGTCTTCAGGAGAGGAACTAAGAATTAAGCATTTACATTCCTCTTTCCAATCCTTTGCAAGCAACTCTAACAAATGATTTGAGCTATCGAGTGCACATGCCTTTATAATTTCACCCTCAATATAATTTCCACCTATACTACTTGTTAAATATAATTTCATTTAGAAACCTCCTAACAATGCAAATTTTACTATTTATCACTATAGCCTAGGTAAATATCGACCGACTTTTTATTTTTGGCTAGTTTAAAAACAGTGTTGATAATATGCAATTTTTTAAGTGAACTTGTTAAAAGTTCCCTTAATGCACATTTTAAGAATATTATGTATTAACTATAGATTATGTTTATTTTGAACGCAAAAAATAGTGCTCTCCTTCATATGCATTGCCTTCATAGAAATCAATTTTTAATAATGTATTCCGCCTTTCAACAGCTTGAGGTATTGCCTTAGTTGCAATCATATCAACCTCAAACAAATCAAAAAAGTTCTCGTTACAAACACTAAATATTTCGTTTAAGTAATCTGCATTTTCGTATTCAGAAGAAACATCAACTCGGAGTATTCCCGTTTTAACTTTATATTTACCAGCATAACCAAACATTTCTACTGTTCCAATAGCTTTAGATAGTGATTTATCTATAATTGCAAAGCGTATAAATTCTTGTTGAGAATATGCAAAAAGCCAAGCTTTAGTA
Source organism: Bacillota bacterium (assembly GCA_023425485.1). Classification (GTDB taxonomy): domain Bacteria; phylum Bacillota; class Clostridia; order Lachnospirales; family Lachnospiraceae; genus Mobilitalea. The sequence continues at coordinate 650 of JAFACO010000307.1, read as the reverse complement.
CATTGTAACATATCCTCAATGGTGTAAATACAAAAATCACCTGTACACTTATCAGAGTTAAAAATTTTTTGTGCCTTACTATCAGAATAGCATTTAAGTAGACCTTCGGAATCTTCTTCTGAAACTAGTCTTAAAATAAAGCTTTCTGTTTCAAAAGTGGGGCATATTTCATATGGGTTCTTCATAGAAATCCTCCTAATCATGTATATTATATAAACCTTCTTCGCTTCCATTGTTCTATTAATGTCATTATCAATCCTCACAATTAAATCCATTTGTCTTTGACTGAATTCTCGTCTTTAAAATAATCAACCATACTATTTTTTTCAAATATTTCTTGATAAGGTAGAATATTAACCTTTCCTGAATCAGGGTATTCGCAGATATCTATACCTGCTTCGGTCCTTATATCTATGTATTCGCATATTGTATCAGTGTGATTAAAAAGCTGGTGTGCTCCTGTTGGCCCTATCTCAAAGAAAGCCATATTACCTTCCCTCAACTCTTCAAAATCCTTATCCGTCCGCAACATGGCCTTTCCACTTAATATAACAAAGATCTCTTCTGCATTCCTATGAAAATGATATGGATATGAATATTTACCAGGTTCAAGTCGTTTTATATCAAAATGCAAATGCTTAGACTGTACC
>JAFACO010000251.1 GCA_023425485.1 Bacillota bacterium | reverse complement strand
GCAGGACACCTTTTCCGTGTAAATATATCTCGTATCCAGCCGTTCCCATTGTCTGAGTATCAAAGGTAACAGCCGGCCAAGCATTCACCAAATTGGGGGATACCAAAAATGCCACCCAAAATATAATGCTGATGACAGCAAAGATTTCAACCAAATTAATCCAACGCCTCAAAAATTCTCTCTTATTTGCACTGATTGCCATCTGTGTTGATAAAATACACACCACAAATTGAAACCAAGCTGAAATCCCCGCACCGCCGTTAGTATAAAGCCTAGTAAAGACCACAAAAATCAAAAGCAAAATAGAAAAGATTAACGAATAATTAAACCTATATTTTTTGTTTAAGGCGTATAAAATGATATACAATATTATAATTGCATAATACTTCTGATCTCCCGTTAAATACTTTGCAAATAGGCAGCTGCCTGGTACGAGCAACATAATATAAATTAATACATATTGAGTAATTGCAGATATTTTAACTTTCATATAATATTCCTTGGGTTAGAGAATCCCTTTTCTTACTGCATATGATTTGTCTTATCTTTTTGTCGTTTCCCCATACTGCCTTGGAATCGTATGCTCTATCGGGAAACTCACCATATCCTAGTTTTATTTTATAATGGTTTTCTCTAATAAACCGTTCCACTCTGTCGGCTAGCTTCTCAGGTTTTCCTGAACAGATATTAATAATTCCCAAAACTTCATCCTGTTCCACAGCTGCTGCAATCTGATAACAGAAGTCCTCATAATCTAAAAAATCATATTGATTTTCTCCTGATGTAAATGGAAACTTATCTTTCCCCTCTTTTTCAGCGTTGACAATTTTAGAAAAAAACGAATTTCCGAATTGTAAATCAGATACGATATAGTAACCTCTAAGCCACTGAAATTGAGTTTTTCCTTGCCCGCTAACCAGATCTATCATATCTCTTAGGCTGTTTTTTGCTATCCCATAAAGATTCATCGGCTTACATGGAGTATCTTCATTGATTGCCCCTTCAAAAAAGCCAATCTCATGCATACTTCCGAGAACAGCTACTCTATTGACTCCAGAATCAATCAACCGCTTCAAGAATAAAAAATGCAATGGTAAGTCAAGAACATGATTATCAGAATTATGTACGAATCCATCCCGCCAGGCTAAATGTAATACTACATCAGGATTTTCGAAGTACTCATAAGGATCATCTATATGAAAAATATTGCATTCCAGGCATTTCGCACGGTTATCAATATGTGTAACTGACAGATCTGTAGCAATCACATCAAGTCCATCATTTAACAGCTGCTTTACAATACCATACCCAAGATAGCCATTCGCTCCTGTAACCAGTATTTTCATTTCCACCTCCACCTGCATGGTAAACGCACCATGCCACTCTTTTATTTTTCATATATAGTGATTAAATATTATTAATTATATTTTCCCATTTTGCTCCAATAGCTTCGATTGAAAGTCTCTCCCGTACCGTCGAAGCTTCTTTAGAAAAGCTTTCTGATAACTGGTTATTACTTGCTATCTGGTCCATGGCTGAACACATTGCCTCTGGATCTCTCACAGGAACAAGAAATCCATTGACTCCGTTCTCAATATACATTCTGGCGCCACCTGGAGAACAATCGGTACATACACAAGGAAGTCCAATCGCCATTGCTTCCAACATCGAATTTGACAGCCCCTCATAATCCGAAGGCAGTACAAACATTGCAGCAGTACGCACCTGTTCATGCAAAGAAGAAGTAAAACCTTTAAAATTCACTTTACTGTTCAAATTTTTATTCAGAACCAGTTTTTTAAGCTCTGCTTCCATTATTCCATTTCCATAGATCGAAAGAGAAAAGTCTGGATGCTTTTCTAGAAAACGTTCAAATGCCTCTATAAGTAAAGGAAAATTCTTTTGAGGATCAAGTCTAGCAAATGTCACTACTTCTTTTCTGCGTTCTCCAGAGTATGGCATCGGCAAATCTTCTTTCATTGGATTTGCAATAATCTTTCCCTTAGCTTGTATCTTTTTACTATAAAAACTTTTCGCACCATTTGTTTGAAAAACGACTTTTTTACATTGCCTGGTTTCGTATAATTTGTTTACAATATATTTTTTCAACACTCCTCTGATGGTTTGATAAGGATCATTTCTTTCAGAGACAATCACCTTTACACCTAAACCTAAAGCCGCAAAGGTTGTATACAAGTTTTCATTGGTTAAAAATGAAATAAACACTGAATCCCTATTTCTAATCATAAACTTTCTGATATTTCTTACAGTAGCTACTTTTTTCAACGATCCATTGCTTATTCCAATACTGCTTACATCTAATTTCACATTCTCACACAATGTATATACGCACTGATTTGACCTTAGGAAAAAAACGGTAACCTCATAATCTTTTTTAGCCAGGTAATTTGTCAAAATGGACACAACCCGCTCCGCTCCTCCTCCCGCTAATGACGGCATGATGAATACTATTTTTTTCATGTGGGCACCTTTCATTGTTTCTGATTTACTAATCTGTTTGAAAAATATCGCGTGTATAGATCTTGTTCTTTACATCATTCAGACAACTATCATATCTATTCGCAATAATTGCTTGGCTACGCTTTTTAAATACATCTAAATCATTTACAACCTTGCTTCCAAAGAATGTATCTGCATCCTTAAGAGTTGGTTCATAAACAATTATCGTTGCACCCTTAGCTTTTATTCTCTTCATAACACCTTGTATTGAACTTTGACGAAAATTATCACTGTCGCTTTTCATCGTCAGCCGATATACACCGACAATTACTTCTTTTTCTTTGCTGGCATCCCAACTGTCATTTGCTTCATAAGCACCTGCAAGCTCCAAAACACGATCCGCAATAAAAGATTTCCTTGTCCGATTACTTTCTACAATCGCTTGTATCAAGTTCTCAGGAACATCGGCGTAATTAGCCAATAACTGTTTGGTATCTTTAGGAAGGCAATATCCTCCGTATCCAAACGAAGGATTGTTATAGTAAGTACCAATTCTTGGGTCAAGACATACTCCCTGAATAATTTTCTTTGTATTCAGTCCTTTTATCTCCGCATAGGTGTCTAATTCGTTGAAAAATGAAACTCGTAGTGCCAGATAGGTATTGGCAAATAATTTCACTGCTTCTGCTTCAGTAAAGCCCATAAACAAAGTTTCAATGTTTTCTTTTATTGCTCCCTGCTGCAAAAGTTCAGCAAAGATTTGCGCAGCCTCCACTAATCGTAGATCCTCCATATCCGCGCCAACTATAATTCGACTTGGATACAGATTGTCATATAAGGCTTTGCTTTCTCTTAGGAACTCCGGACTAAAGATTATATTTTTGTAATCAAACTTTTCTCTTACATATGCAGTATATCCCACAGGAATTGTGGACTTGATTACTATGATTGCATCCGGATTATATTCTATGACTAACTTTATGACCACTTCTACAGCGGAAGTATCAAAGAAATTTTTCTTACTGTCATAGTTGGTAGGTGCAGCTATAACCACAAAATCCGCATCTGTATAAGCAGCTTTTGCATCCAGCGTAGCTGTTAAATCAAGCTCCTTCTCTGCCAGATACTTCTCTATATACTCATCCTGAATCGGGGATTTCTTTCGATTAATCAGTTCAACTTTTTCCGGGATAATATCCACTGCAGTGACCTGATTATGCTGTGCTAAAAGTGTAGCGATTGACATCCCGACGTAACCGGTTCCGGCAACAGCAACTTTATAAGCTTTCATTTATGATCCTCCATTTTAACCGCATTGTTACTATAACTTGGCCATATGCTTCCTTAACTATCACAAGATATAATAGGCTTTATACCAT
>JAFACO010000240.1 GCA_023425485.1 Bacillota bacterium | reverse complement strand
GTAGTGGATGTAATGCCAAAGAGACTCGAATATGCTATGAAATTAGGTGCTACCAGAGTAATCAACGCAAAAGAGGAAGATGCAGTTGCTAAGATTGACGAAATTACCGGAGGTAAAGGCGTTGACGTTGTAATCGAAACAGCAGGAAGCAAGATTACAATTAAGCAGACCGCATATCTTGTAAAACGTGGAGGAACCGTAGTACTTGTAGGTATGGCTCCGGAAGATATTATTGAATATAATTTTGCAAAGATTATGGCAAAGGAAGCTACGATTACATCCGTATTCCGTTACAGAAATATCTATCCTAAAGCAATTAATGCAATAGCAAAGGGAATTATCGATGTGTCCGGTATTGTTACTCATGAATTTGACTTTACTGATACAGCAAAAGCTTTTGACTTTGTAATCAATAATAAGAATGATGTTGTAAAGGCAGTTATTAAAATAGGATAAGAGTATCCTCTTTAAACATATCAGAAAACGCTCCTATTGGGGCGATTTTCTGATGTGTTATTATATGAGTAATGTAAAGTAGTTATTGGGTATAATAATCATTGAAATATAGCATTCCTTGATTTAAAATAAAGTAATAAATATAACTATATATACTGTATTATGGGAATTTGAGGAGAAGTTCATGCGAATTCATAATTACAAAGTAATTAGCTGTTTCTTATCGCTGATTATCCTTCTTTTAATCTTAACGGGGTGTTCTAAACCAGAGGAGCAATCGGGTAATCGTATTGAGCTTTTTGGTGAACCGGAAAATGAATATGGCAATATTGAAGCACCCTTTAACTTTGATTGGAAACAGTGTGAGGGTGTCAAACTCAATTTCATATGCGAAGATAATATCAATGCTAATATACTATCAAAAGAGGTTGAGAAGTTTACGAAGGTCACCGGCATCAAAGTTAATATAAAAAGGATGGATTTCAACAGCCTGGAAGAAAAGATCAACATGGAATTTATCTCAAAAACAGCACAATATGATTTAATCTATGTGGATCCCTATAAAACTCTGAACAGGTTTTACAACGGTTTGGAGGATTTAAATAAATATGAAAATGATGAAACCCTGCCACATATTGTGGGAGGGTTAGATAGTTTTTCAAAGGAACAACTGCAAGTATGTTCTTACTTTGAGAATACGGACAAGGTATATGGCATTCCTTTTGATTCTACCACAATGATTTTATTTTATCGAAAAGATATTTTTGATCAATATAAAAGTCAAATGACACAGGACCTTGGATATGACCCGGATCCAGACAGCCCTGACTTTACCTGGGATCGTTTCATCGAGGTGTCAAAGTGGATAAATAATCAAATTGAAAGCGGAAAGATTAAGGAGTTAAAAAGCGGAAGCCTGACCATGTCCGCACAGCATAACTCCATTTATACAGCATTTTCAACTGTCTTAAGCTCCTATGGAGGAGATTATTTTACCAACAGAAAAGTAATGAGCCTTGGGACCGGTACAAGCTATGAAATTTTATCAAGAACCGAAGAATTTACTACCGCTTTGCAAAAGTTTAAAGAGATTGTGGAGCTGAACCCAGACAATGAAGATGGATATACCTGGGATGAAGTAGCGAATGCATTTACTGAGGGAGAAACAGCCATGATGATCAATTGGGATGAGAACATATCAGCTGTTGAGAATTCGCAGATGGCTGGCAAAGTAGGATATAGTATATTGCCAAAGGGTTCGGTACGAAGTGCCAATATTTATGGTGGTTCAGGAATCGGAATCAATAGTTATGCAAATAGCAAGAAAAAACTGGCGGCTTGGTTATTTGTAGTATGGTCGACATCTCCACAGGTTCAAATGAAGACCTTTTTGGAGAAAGATGGGGGCACGCTTCCTACAAGGACGGCTCTTATTGAGGAAATCAATCAGAACTATTCCAAAGACCAGCCACAGGTAAAAGCCATGATTATGTCTCAAAAAGCGGAATATGCCTATTACAGACCGAAGCTGAAGAATGGATATGAATTTGAGGACATCATGATATCTAATCTTTATGATATGGTATCAGGAAAAATAGACGTTAGGAAAACTTCCATAAATATAAAAAGTCAATGGACGGAACAGCATTAAGATATGCATAGTAAAGGGAGAGTAAGCATGAGAAGTATCAAAGAAAGGCATAGTTTTAGAAAACAGTTCTTAAAAGCGGCTATCTTCCTGATTATAGTATTTTTAATTATCTTCATCGTAATGTTCCAAAATTTTAGGAATACTCTACGCAGACAGTATGGGGAATCTGAAATGCAATCCGTGGAATTAATCGGTAATAACGCAGATTTTCTCTTAAATGAGGTTGAGAATTTATCAAATTCAATTATCTCCAATCAAGAGCTTTTAAGTAGCCTCAAAATAGGAGAAAATGATTATCTTATTGATAAGTTATACAGTTTTTATATCTCCAGTAAGAATATTGACGGAATCTATGTGATTACCCCCAGCGGATATCATCAGGTTGGTGCGGAGTTGAAGGATGGAATAAAAAGCTTCCCCAGGTATGAATTGGATCAAACAACTGGTGAAATCGTATGGTTCCCTACCACAGAAAAAAACGTGAAGATACTTTCCGGGACAATGACAAAGAGGTATTTCTCCATGGGAAGGAAGATAATTGATATAACTTCTTTAAAGGAACTGGGCTATATCAATATTGAAGTGGATGAGAACGTACTTACAGGAGCATTTCCTGATTTGCAGGAGGATGGAAGTCGAATTTTTATCTGTGATACTGCAGGTAATATTATTGCCAGCACCGAGGATGATTTTACGACGATAGATAACAGTACCTCCAGTTATTTTGAAACAATGATTGAGGATGAAAATGGACCCAATTACGTCAGTTATCTGGATCAAGGTAAAAAGTATGTTGCCATATATACCTCCTTTAACTATGGTAAATGGTATGTTGTAAAGACTGTGTCAGAAGCAGTTTTGTATTCGGACTTAAAGAGGATGCAATTCTATACCATCATGATTGTATTAGTAACTCTCGTGATTATGATCAATGCAACCATTATGTATACAAAAAAGATTACGAAGCCCATTGAGATAATGATGCACCAAATGAAAAAGGTGGAAGCAGGTAATCTCAATGTAAGAGTGACGACAAACGTTTATAACGAATTGGATGATTTAAGTGAATCCTTTAATCAGATGGTAAATCAGATTAAGCGTTTGATGGAGGATATCGTTGCAGTAGAGCATAATAAGAATGAACTGGAATTAGAGGTTTTACATGCACAGATCAATCCGCACTTTTTGTATAATACCTTAAATACAATCAGATGGATGGCTAAAATAAAGGGAGAGGACAGCATATCCGATGCCTTAGTTGCCTTGGTAAAGCTGTTAAGAGTAAGTATTAGCTTTGGCAACAATATGATTATGTTACAGGAAGAAATTCAGTATATAGAAAACTATATTTTAATTCAGAGATTACGGTTTAATCAGTTATTTGAGATTCATTATAATATTAAAGAAGAGCATAAAGGGCTGAATATTCCGAAGCTGATATTACAGCCAATTGTAGAAAATTCATTGATTTATGGGATTGATGAAGCAGAGAAGAGGGAGGAGCCGATTATCATTCAAATCTATACCAGAGAGAAACCAGATTGTATAGAAATTGTTGTAGAGGATAACGGCAGCGGTATTGAAAAAGACGTATTAGATAATATTTTCAAGCAGGATCAAAACATTAATCGATTTAGTAAAGTCGGTTTAAATAATGTCAATCAGCGCTTGAAACTATATTTGGGTACAGAATACGGCTTGAGAATTGTTTCTAAGGTGGGAGTTGGAACAACGGTTATTATCAGTGTGCCAAATAACGCCTTATAAAGGAGAAGTGTATGTATAAAATTATGATAGTGGATGACGAAATGCTGGTTCGAATCGGTGTAAAATCATTGATAAATTGGCAGGAGTTAGGGTTTGAAATTGTAGCGGAAGCAAGTAATGGGCAATCTGCTTATGAGAAATATGTTGCTTTAAGACCTGATATTGTAATAACGGATATTAAAATGCCAAAACAGGATGGACTATGGCTGGCTAAAAAGATAAAAGAAGACAATCCAAATACGGAAATCATATTCCTGACTTGTTATGATGATTTCTCCTACGCAAAAGAAGCGATTAAATTAAAAGTTTCCAATTATATTATTAAAGCAGAAATGGAAGAGGAAGAACTTCGAAAAATACTATTGGACAAGAAGAGTAAACTGGATGCCCTGGGAGAGCTATCAGGCGGCAATGAAAATAGTAAACTGCTGCTTCGCAAACAACAGGAGCATTTGTTAGGTTTATTGCTTAGTGATAATCGAAGTAATGAACTAGTCCGAGAAGAATTTGAGAAGGCTAATGTGGAATGGAATACCAAACGCTATGCATTTATTCAATTTGATTTTCGTACAGGGTTGAAGAATGATAGGGATGTAAATTATCATACCGCTAATATTATCGCTGCTTGCATGGAACTGATCATAAATAAATTTCAGGATGAGGATGTTGAAATTTTCTCAAAGCAATTTGGAAAATCAGTTACTTGCTTCTTAATGGCTCAAAATCTGAACGAACTAAAGCTTCAAAAATGTATTGATAATTTACAAGGCTCCATTAAACAATACTTTAATATAGGGTTTAAGAGTGCCAATTCTCCAATTACAGATACCATTGAAGATACGAGAAATCATTTGCAATGGATGTTTCAGGTGTCTGATTATTTGTTTTATATATCCGATGGAGAGCATTTGACCAAAGAAACCATGAAGAAGAATTCTGATGGACAGTTTATATCCGATGCTACCATGGTTAAGGAGTTCAGCAAGCTCATTGAAGATGGTGACAGCGAAGGAATCTATAAGAAAATAGATGAATTGGAAAAGCAGCTGGATCACTTGCGGGGGAATTCGTTGGAAGTTAAGCTGGAATTATCGCATATGATTAATGACATTTTGAAAAGGTTTGATGCATTTTTCCAAGAGGATAACGATGTCTTTGTCTTTCAAAAGAAAGTTATCAATGCTGAGGAATTAAAGGAAGTTATTGATATTATAAGAGAATTTGTTATGAATCTAATTGATGAATTTGTCACCAACCGTGTTGATAATTCTGAACTTTTAATCAAAAAAGCAGTGCAGTACATTAATGACAATTATAATAAGAAAATCTCGCTGGAGGATATTGCAAGCTATGTGGGGATTTCAAAGTATTACTTCTCGGTTTTATTTAAAAAGGAAAAAGATATCACTTTCTCGAATTATTTAAACACCGTTCGTATTGAAAAAGCGAAGCAGCTGTTAAAGAACAGCCAAATCACCATCAATGATATGTTTTATGAGGTCGGCTTCAATGACTCCCAGTACTTTAGCAAGATATTTAAAAAGTATGTTGGTATGACGGTTACGGAATATCGAAGTAAATATGTGAAATAATTATAACAATTTCAGAAGGTCAATTAGTAAAGCTTTTGGTTTGATATTTTAAAGCTAAAGAATTACTAATTGATCTTTTTTTCTGTTGACAATATAAATATGGAAAATTATAATAGAAAACATATTATACATATAATAATTATATGAAATTAAGGAGAGAGCAGTTATGGCACATATATCTCAAGTGGAATACGAAAATGCCTCGATTGAGGTAAAAGCTCAATTTGATGACCTTATACAAAAAAATGGAAGAGTTACGAATATGAAAAAAACCCTGCTACATTCTTTACCAGCCTTCCATGCATTAATGGAGTGGTATCCCTTGGAAAAAGAAGTTGAGAAATTCCTGGGAGAAAGAGCGGTTAATTTCTATTGTTATTCCATTTCAACTCAGAATAGTTGTTTGCTCTGCTCTACCTTCTTCCGCAAGATATTAGTGGATTTAGAAATTGATTTTGATAACTTTTCTTTTACCGAAGAAGAGAAGGATATTATAGAATACGGTAAATATTTAGTAAGTGATGCGAACAATATTCCCGTTGAACTATTTGAGAGATTAAAAGAGAGATATACAGAAGATCAGATTGTTGCGTTAACGGCTTTTGGAAGTATAATGATTGCAACGAATTTGATTAACACAGCCTTGCAGGTTGATTTGGATGATATTCTGATTCCTTATACCAAGAGAGGATAATGATATGGCAAAAGAATTTGAGAATAAGACAGTATTTATTACAGGAGCAGCCAAGGGGCAGGGGAGGGGAGTGGCTTTAGCCTTTGCCGAAGAAGGTGCTAATATCATAGCCTTTGATCTTGGACATAGAATTAAGTATCCTACCTACAATCGGTCCTCCAATAAAGAATTAGAGAAACTAAAAGAAGAAGTGGTCGCAGTTGGGGGTAAAATAGAAATATTTGCTGGAGATGTCAGAAATGCAAGTGATGTAGCTTATGCAGTGGAAAATGGAGCAAAAGCATTTGGTACCATAGACATATTATTCAGCAATGCAGGTATCTGCGCATATGGACTATCCCATGAATTATCAGAAAATGAGTGGGATGCAATGATTGATATTAATCTCAAAGGTGGATGGTTAGTATCAAAATATGTAATACCTTATCTTATTCAGCAAAAAAGTGGAGTTATTATATATAACTCATCGGTAGCTGGATTAAGAGGGATGAATCGAATATCACATTATGCTGCATCAAAGCACGCATTGATCGGGCTTGCTAAATCCCAAGCAATTGAATTAGCGCCCTATGGAGTTCGAGTATTAACGATTCATCCAACCGGAGTAAATACACCGATGAATGATGGATTAGCTGAGATGGAAGGGACAACAGCAATTGAGATCGCCGAACGATCAGCAGGAAACCTTTTATCCGTGCCTTGGGTGGAGGTAGAAGATATAGCTGCTTCGGTACTTTTTCTGGCAAGTGATAGGGCAAGATATATTACTGGAAGTCAGTATGTGATAGATGCAGGGTTGTTAACAAGATAACCCGTTTATTGATATAATCATTATTCATTATTTTAATATTATCAGATAAGTGAAGATGTAGGATTTCAGAAAGAGGCAACCCGTAAGGGATGCCTTTTTCTGTTAAAAACAACAGCTTTGTACTATAAATACTTTTTGTAAAATGATGTAAAAATGTCCTGATTGTGCTATTTGATGTCTGTATCGTTATAGGATAACTGAAATTTTATTGTTATACTAAATTATGTAATTAATTACCAATTGACAAATCTATTTAATCTAAGGACAGGCAGAACATAAAAGGTATTATCAATCTAAAAAGGAGGTAGTTTAAGGTGGTAAAAGTTAAGTCGTTTAAAAATTCTTTCTTTGTTATTCTTCTCATAGTAGCAATGCTTGCAGCTACTTTTATACCAAGGCAGGGCGTATTTGCTGAGGTAACAACTGATTTCAACCAACTAAACCAATCGCAAATTGTGGCAGCAATGGGCGCAGGCTGGAACCTGGGAAATACGATGGAAGCTTTTAATGACTATGGTCCGAATGAAGAGGCCTGGGGGAATCCCAAAGTTACGTCAGAACTTTTTACAGCGGTAAAGAATGCAGGTTTTAATACAGTGCGCATTCCAGTTACACTATTAACTGCAATAGGTCCAGCTCCAAATTATGCAATTGATCCAGCAAGATTAGCAAGAATAAAAGAAGTTGTTGATTATGCCTACAATAAGGGAATGTATGTAATACTAGACGGTGTGCATGGTGATGGTTATCATACGATCAACGGTGCGTGGCTGCTGGTTACTGCAGCTGATCAGGCTGCTGTTAGAACAAAGTACCAGAAAGTATGGCAGCAGTATGCCAGTCTATTTAAAGATTACGATGAACGTTTAATCTTTGAATCTATGAATGAAGTATTTGACGGTAATTATTATGATCCTGATCCTGTATTATACCAAAACCTGAATGCCTACAATCAAATCTTTGTAGATACCATTAGACAAACAGGTGGGAATAATGCTGCAAGGTGGTTGCTGGTAACTGGATGGAATACCAATATTGATCATATGACCTTAGACTTTGGTTTTGCTATTCCAACGGATAATTACAGATCCTCTTCTATACCTAGCAGTGAAAAGAGGATAATGATATCAGCTCATTATTACTCGCCTTATGAATTCACTCTGGACAACTCCAGTCAGATAACCCAATGGGGTTCTATAGCTACTGATTCCTCTAAAAAATCAAACTGGGGTCAGGAAGATTATATGGAATCGCAGTTTGCTCAAATGTACTATAAATTTGTAGTGCAGGGCTATCCGGTAGTTATTGGTGAATATTGTGCCACCGATAAAACAGACAAAGATTCAGCGAGCAATACCTATCGTTCTTATTTTTGTAATGTCTTATCCAAGAATTGCAAGAAATACGGCGCGGTTCCTGTTTATTGGGATATAGGAGCTCATGGTCCAGGGGGATCTGTGCTAATTGACAGAAGAACTTATGCTGTAGTAAATCAGCCAATCGTTACTGCAATCATAAGCGGAATAAACTCATCTGTTACGCCTCCTGTATCACCAACACCGACACCTGCTCCAACTGGCCCAGGGGCAAAAGTATCCGTCACTTATAAAGCTTCTGCTACCAGTGCAACAACGGGTGGAATACGATTCAGTTTACAGGTTAAAAACGAGGACACTGTGCCAGTACCACTTTCTAATGTAAAAATTCGTTACTGGTATACCCGTGATGATGGTAAATGGCAATCCTTCAATTGCTATTACGCAGTAATTGGATCAGGGAATATAACTGGTAATATGGTCAGATTACCACTATCATCAGCATTTAGCACAGCAGATTTTTATTCGGAAGTTGGATTTACTAGTAGTGCAGGCAGCTTAAATCCCGGTGCTAATAGCGGTGAGATACAGATTACCTTGAGTAAATATGATAATTCCAATTATACTCAAACAAATGATTATTCTTTTAATTCAAGTATGAGTAATTATGGTAATAATTTGCATATCACAGCTTACGTTAATGGGATTTTGGCATATGGAACGGAACCTTCAGGATCAAATCCTGTAACTCCGACACCTACGCCAGTCATAACCGTTACACCTACGCCAATCGTGACGGTAACGCCGACGCCAATCGTGACCGTAACACCGACACCAACCATAACAGTAACACCGACACCTACGCCTACAGTTACCCCTACACCAACAGGAGTTCCAGGTGCCAGCATAAAAGTGCAGCTGGTCAATGCCAATACCTCAACCTCCACGAATACCCTATATCCCAACCTTAAGATTATCAATAACGGAACTACAGACCTCAACCTTTCAAATGTAAAGATAAGATACTACTTTACAAATGATGGTACAAGTGCGAACAACTATAACTGTGATTGGTCCTCAGCTGGTAATGGGAATATCACAAGCTCTTTTGCTGCTGTATCAAAAACCAATGCTGACCGTTACCTTGAGATTGGTTTTTCAAGCTCGGCAGGATCCATTGCTCCGGGTGCAAGTACTGAAGTAAAGGGAAGGATATGGAAGACGGACTGGTCCAATTTTACTCAAACAAATGACTTTTCGTTCAATTCAACAGCTACAAGTTATGTGGACTGGAATAATATTTTAGGTTATATCTCGAATACATTGATATGGGGAAATGAACCATAATCGGTAACTTTCTTTATATAATACAAAAGCAACCCTTCACATGAAATGACCTCTGTCTGCTGACAGAGGTCATTTCAGTGATGAGCTACTTTTGTACTCTTTTTACCATACAATTTAGTTTATTATGAGGATTTTATATACAAATAATTATGTATAATAATGGTAAATTATGTGATATTATGGTTGTACTTTATGGATAACATATTTAATATATTTATAATTATTATCCGTAAAGTAGACATTAAAATTATTAAGATATCTGATAGTATTATGTATATTTGCGTATCAGATATAAAAGACAAGCAACGGGAGGTGTAGAATAGCTACAATAGGGTATTTATGTTTCCGGAGACAAAGTGAATGCTAACTTTTACTACTGGAAAGAGTAATAAGAGAGATATAGTACCAGAAAAGAAAGAATGCATTGAGGCTTGGGAGGGCTAATATGTCGAAACACCAAGAGAAAAAATTTATATTCTTTAGTATTTTTGCTGTTTTTATTTTGATAGTGATTAGTTTTTCTGCTTATGTAATTCAAAGAGAAATTAAATGGAGAGAAACACGTAAAGTAATGGATTTAAATGAACAGGAAATATTACAGAAAATTGTTATTTCAGAAAATGAAAGACTACCAAAAAAAATGATAGAGGATTTAATGACTTCAATTATGGAAGACACGTCAGAAACAGAGATTGAGAATTGTCAAGCTTTTACTGTACTTACTCAAAATTTCATTGAAGGAATAAATAAGGAGCTTAATATTTCACTAGATGCAAATGATTTAGATGAAAAAAATGCATTTAATAAAACCGAATATGAAAAATATGGTAATGAACTTGAAATTGCATATTATCAGTTTAACCTTGGAGATGCAACATACGCATATGCATATTATGAAAATAATAGAGTAGTAAAGACGATTCGTAAGGGAATAGTTCGAGAAAATAGAGTGTCAATTGTAAACGAAAACAATCAAAGTCTATATCCTCTTTATAGTGAATGGAAAAGTAAAGCTACAGGATACTTTGGCAAGAAGGTAAGCATGTCAGATTATAAAAAACTTTTTCAGAAGTGGAAGTCTGGCAACTTACCGAAAGATGTTAAATTAACTATTAAAAATATACTAGAAGTACATAAATACTAATATTAATATGAAGGAGAACAATATGAGAAGAGCCAGAAAATTACTGACAATAATTCTAATATTGCTTTTAATCATGCAAGTAAACTATGAGCCTGCTAAAGCCGAAGCGTTAGAGGACCATACTCATTTAGAAGAAACCTCAAATATAGAAGAAATCTCAAATATAGAAGAAGTAAATAATGTTAATGAAGGAACAGAGAATATCATAGAGGAAAATGCTCCTGGCTCACCGGTGGATACTCAAGACACAGGGATAGCAACTGCTAATTCAAGTGGAATTACTGTACTAAATTCAATGACTGAAGAAGAAACTCAAGTAGCGAAAGAAATGATTCCTGATTTCACAAGCGATAATTACTTTGATGAAATGTGCTCCAATGTGCTAAGCGATTTAGAATATGAAGAATTTGAAGCAGATATGCTCTCTGGTGCCTTTATACCAACAAAAGCTATTTATACAATAGACGATGTTAGAGAATATTTATACATTAAGTATAACGGAGAAGCGAAATTTAATGAATTAATTGAAGAAGATGAAGATATATCCCATATTTCAAATAAGAATAATGTAGAGTCGCTGTTATCAGCACAAGGAAATGAGCCTGGTTACATTGATGCAACATCATTTGGTCCGGATAATCCTGAATTTCAAGATTGTAGAGCTAAAAACGTTGGGGTTTACAGCAGTGCCCCAATTTCAGGGCTTCGTCAATACACAGGATATGACGATACTTTGCAAATGTATGTTTATGTTTCAAGAATTCTTGTAGTTAGAGAATCTGATGAGATATTTGTTGATACATTGATAGAAAATGCACCTGTTACTGTTGCGGGGATAGCCGGAATTCTTTCCTGGCCTCCCAATGCTGTTGCTTGGGCACTTTGGTCAATATCAGCCATTGATACGCTTCAAACCACAAGCAATTTATTAAAACCGATTTATTTTAAAATACCTACTGAGTATAGTATGATTCGAGTAATAGAAGGTTCTGCTACGGATAATACATATACTTTAGGGCAAATAGAAATGCCACAGTTATCAGTACATTCACTAATTACTCTGAAAGTAGATACATATACTCCAAGTGGTTTTATTGCATCCACACATTGGCAAGAAGATGTATACGACTTCGGACATGGTGTATATGGGGAACAGACATATGCCAACTTCGCAGCCGCTTACTATCTTGAACAATGTAATACATACGGATATTGGCCACATGGAGCTAATAATTGGGGTGGCTTATATAACGGTTATTTATTTCCAGAACATCAATGTTTATACTCGGATATAGCGAAATATACTGATTATGCACACATAAAAAAATGTGTCAATGGGCTATCAGCTTGTGATGTTATGGAGGCGCATAATTACTCTTCAAACTGTGATGATATATGTAACGACTGTGATTTTAATCGTGCTTCTTCATCTGCACATAACTATATTACTAAATACACCACAGATAAACATTGGAAAGAGTGCTCGGACTGTGGGGATAAAATAAATGAAGGAACACATACTTTCAATAATTTACTCAATAACAAGTGTGTTTTAGAGGGGTGTTTAATTACACATACCCATCAAGAAGTATTACAGTGGACTGTTGATGGATTAAATCATTATAAGAAATGTAATGACTCTCGATGCTCCTATCACTTTAACGAAGATGTACATAAGTATGATAATTCATGCGATACCACCTGTAATGTATGTCAAGCTACACGGTCTATAACTCATTCATACGATAATGCCTGTGATGCCACCTGTAATGTATGCCAAGCTACACGTTCTATCACTCATACATATAGTAATACCTGTGATACCACCTGTAATGTGTGTCAAGCCACACGTTCTATCACTCATACATATAGTAATTCTTGTGATACCTCCTGTAACATATGTCAAGCTACACGGTCTATTACGCATACCCTAGAAGGGGTTTGGGTTACTGTCGGTTCAAGCAGTATGTGCATGCGTGTTGAAGTCAAATGTACAGTATGTGGTTATAATACAGGACAGATACCAACATCCGATTCGTCACATAATTTTAGTGGTAATAATTGTATAGATTGTGGCTATCAGTGCCTACATACATATGATAATGCCTGTGATACCACTTGTAATAAATGTCAAGCTAGCCGATCTACAACACATACATACGATAATGCCTGTGATACCACATGTAATGTGTGTCAAGCCACCCGGTCTACAACTCATACATATGATAATGCCTGTGATACCACCTGTAATATATGTAAAGCCACAAGATCTGTAACACATTCATACAGTAATGCCTGCGATACTACCTGTAATATATGTGAGGCTACACGGTCTGTAACTCATTCATACAGTAATGAATGCGATACCTCCTGTAATATATGTTGGTATACTCGAACTACAACTCATACCTTATCGGGGGTTTGGGTTGTTGTAGGAACAAGCAGTATGTGCAGACGTGTTGAAGTAAAATGTTCAGTGTGCGGTTATAATACAGGACAGGTACCGACATCCGATTCGTCACATAGTTTTAGTGGTACAACTTGTCTAGATTGTGGCTATCGTTGTTCACATTCATACGATAATGCTTGCGATACTAGCTGTAATATATGTCAAGCCACCCGATCTACAACACATACATACAGTAATGCCTGCGATACCAGCTGTAATACATGTCAAGCCACCCGGTCTATAACTCACTCATACAGTAATTCCTGCGATACTTCGTGTAATGTTTGTGAAGCTACCCGGTCTGTAACTCATTCATACAGTAATGCCTGTGATACCTCTTGTAATATATGTTGGTATACTCGGACTACAACTCATACCTTATCAGGTGTTTGGGTTGTTGTAGGAACAAGCAGTATGTGCAAACGTGTTGAAGTAAAATGTTCAGTATGCGGATATAATACAGGGCAGGTACCGACATCCGATTCTACGCATAATTATAGTGGAGGATATTGTCTAGATTGTGGTTATAAAAAATGATGATTTTATAAAAGTACATTAACAACAAAAAGCTGATTTCTGTATTTACAGGAGTCAGCTTTCTAGTCCATATCGATACCGATTTTTAATCCTAATATGTTATATATTAGATATCCGGGAATACAGTTTACTTCAAATGACAAGAAATATCAGTAAAAACCTATAATTTAAACTATATTTCTTGCTTTGTTTATACGTTATACTAATATCATCTATTATTAGGGAGGAACTATTAATGAAAAAAAGTAATTTCAGAATTTTAGCTTATCTCTTAATGCTTGTAATGATGGTATTTGCACTTGCAGGCTGTAAGGACAAGAACAATGACACTGATAACAAGGATGCGACTGTTACACCAGTGGTAACTGAGGAGCCAACAACAGCACCTACTGAGACACCAACACCAACAGATGAAAGCAGTGATTTGACTTCTCTTGAAGTGGTAGAGCTCATGGGCAATGGTATCAACCTGGGTAACACCATGGAAGCCTATGGACATAGAGAATTAGGAATTGATGCTGATGTTTCTTCTTATGAGACACTCTGGGGTATGCCTGTTACTACAAAGGAAATGATCGATGGAATGAAGGCAGCTGGATTTGATACTTTGAGAGTGCCGGTAGCATGGACTAATATGATGGACTTCGAGAATGGAGATTATACCATTGCAGAGGCTTATCTTAATCGTGTGGAAGAAATCGTGAACTATGCTCTGGATAACGACATGTATGTCATCGTAAATGACCATTGGGATGGAGGTTGGTGGGGCATGTTTGGTTCCGCTACACAGGAAACACGTGATAAAGCCATGGATATATATGTTTCCATGTGGACACAGATATCAGAGAAATTTAAAGATTACTCAAATAAACTCATTTTTGAATCAGCAAATGAAGAGCTTGGTAGTAGACTTAATGATAAGGATTATGCACCTGATTCAGGTGCACTTTCCGAGGACGAGTGCTATGAAATGACCAATAAAATTAATCAGACTTTCGTTGATATCTTTAGAAAGGCTGGCGGAAATAATGCGGAGCGTTTCCTCTTAATTGCTGGATTTGATACAAATATTGCTAGAACAACAGATGATCGTTTTGTAATGCCTACCGATACAGCAAAAGACAAATTGCTTTTATCCGTTCATTACTATGATCCAAGTCCTTATGCTATATTCACCAGTCTCACCAGCTGGGGTACATCGAAGGACTACAATGATATGAATGATACGCTTTCTAAGATGACCAAGTTCACAAAGCAGGGAATCGGTATTGTCATAGGTGAGTATGGTGTTCTGGAAAATGAAAAGAAACAGTTAAAAGATGATACCTTAGAGTATTATATTAATTTCTTAAGTAACTGTGATAAATATGAATATGTTCCGATGCTTTGGGACTGTAACTTCCTCTTTAATAGAGAAAGTAAAAAAATAATTGATGAAGATATAGCAGCACTTTACCTAAAACATAGTTATGCTACTCAATCTACTATGACTAAGGACGAGATTTTAGCTCAAGCAAATACAGCAATGAAAGATGCTTTGGCGAATGCAGTTGCTGCAGCAGGTGTTCCTGAAGATAAATCCCTTGCATGGATTATGTATACCAGCGGTGACTGGAGTGTTACCAATATAGCTGCAGATGTATATGATGCTAATAACAGAACAGGAGGTATCGTGGTAACGGAACCTGAAATTACAGGGGAAGGAACCTATACTACAACGATTGACTTTACAGGTACCAGCGGTGGCTTTGCTAGTGGAAATACTTTCTCTGCCCTTGGTATTGCAAATGGCGAAACTCTTTATCCTGGTTATATCATTGATATCACGGAACTTCTGGTAAATGGGGAGCCATATACTTTGACAGGAAGGCCTTACACGACCTCCGATGATGGCAAGACCACCCGTGTAAATATTAATAATAGCTGGGTTATGGCTATTCCAGAAGAAGCTCGTACTTCTGATGGTAACGTATCTGATGTATCTGCAGTGGTTGTAAATCCAGAAGACTTTAGTGAGCTTAAGACCCTTTCCATTACATTTAATTATGGTCCTGCTCAATAATCTGATATACGTAATGGGTTTGGATAAATCTCTATATTATGTATAATGCAATATGCTTTAGAAAGAATAAAACAGATGAGATGTACGTTTAATTGAATATTAGATTTAGTTAAATCGAAATAGGCTTGCCGATTCATAACGGTAAGCCTTTTTTCAAAATTTATAATAAATGATACGGATTGTGAAATATTTATCATTAAAATATTTGTAAATTATGTTATTTTATGGTATGATGTGGTAAAAAATACTCTATAAGATGGTTCGAATGTACATATAAGTGTTTGTAAATAAAACTGGGAGGAAGAATATGAACAAAAGTAAAATAATAGAGGCTAAAGGTTTAGACTATTTGTCTTTAGCATTATATGCTTTTGGAGGTTTGGGAATAGAAGCAATCTATGCTTTTATGCTTGAACCAATGATCTACGGAAAGCAGATGGCAGATTGGAGTGTTAGCCAAAACATCATTCATTGGGTAGTTACTTGCATTACCTGGGGAATTATTACCTGGTTGATTATAAGATATTCGAAACAAAAATATGGCTTCGACATTTTTGTTAGAGAAAATAAAATGAAATTATGGCAGTGGTTAGGCGTAGCTCTATGTATTATATTCTCGATTTCCGTTTCTTATATGGATTGGGACGGCTTTAAAGTGGTAAAAGAGTTCGAAAAAAAAGGGTTATTAAAGTTTATTTTTCAATATATTTATTATATTTTCGAAACCGCTCTATTTACAATGATTTTAGTATATGCACAAAAAGCATTTGAAGTGTGGTTTAAGAGAAAAAATATACCCTATGGCGGTATTATATTAGCGGTAACCTGGGGATTTGCACATATTTTCACTAAGGGAAGTATTACAGTTGGATTAATGGCAGCCCTAGGCGGATTTACCTTTGGTATCGTATATTTGCTGGTGAATAGAGATATAAAAAAGACATTACCAATCTTATTTCTTATGTTTGCTTTTTAAATAATACATAATAATTTTTATGATATTAGTGAAAGGAACTAATAAAGGAATATTTAAAGCATGACCGTTTTGGTCATGCTTTTTTATATGCGAGATAATAGCAGCTACATCTGACTTTTTCTATATTCCAAAGGAGTCATTCCCGTTTTTTTGCGGAACTGACGATAAAAGTGAATCTCATTGGAATAACCACACATTTGAGAGATTTGATCTATGGTCAGGCTGGATGAGATTATTAAATTTTTTGCATATTCGATTCGCATATTAATTAAGTCTGATTGAAAGGAGATACCGAAGAAAACAGTATATAGGTGCTGAAAATAGGAGGCACTTATCCCTAATAATTCCGAGATACTTTCGGCTGAATATTTCGTGTAAGGAGTGGCTTGCAGGGATAATCGTATATTCTGCAGTTTTGTGTAATATGGGCTGTAAGAC
Organism: Bacillota bacterium; assembly: GCA_023425485.1. Lineage (GTDB taxonomy): Bacteria > Bacillota > Clostridia > Lachnospirales > Lachnospiraceae > Mobilitalea. Next base: position 6,552 of record JAFACO010000240.1, on the reverse strand, counting down.
GGTAGCATATCTTTTTCCTGGTAAGCAAGAATTAAGTTATTCAATAATACCTGCAGAAGCATATTTACATTATCATCTCTAAATTTTTCAGAAGTATAATTCCTTTCCCATAAAAGTTGTTGCAGGTATAAGGTGAATTTTGACGGGTTACGTAAGGTGATAATTTCATTAAAGATTATACCGGAGCTTCTGAAGCACTCATCATCATTACAATCCAGATGCAACCAGTCGTCTGTATAATCTCCATCCGGATTATGGTATTGGTACGGTGTATTACGATCAATCAAAACGGCACTTCCGGGTTTAGTAACAAAGCATTTACCATGAATATTAAAATTGGCAGGAGACTTTATAATAAGCAATACATAATGATGTAAACCTTTTGGCCGTGACATAAAAAATGAACTGGGATGCCTGGCATTACAACCTCCGTTTAACACAGTAAACATTAGAACCTCCATTATCGAGATATAGCAGAATAGGTTAGTATATAACATTATAAGTTATTAACTTGAGTATTTCAATTACTTATAATAGTTATAAGCGTGTTAAAGTGTTTTTAGTGCATGTAGTATAGGCGTTTATGGCATTATAATGTATCGATTAGTGATTAGGGGGAAATGTGATGGATAAATTAAAAGATCTAAACTGGGCAGAAGAGGTATCCAGGAAGATAAGGGAAAAGGTTAGCGTTGTGGCGGATAGGAACCGTTATAAAATACCATACACTACGGTAGAGGGTTCATATAATGATATGTCCGTGGAAAATATCTGTTGGTGGACCAATGGGTTCTGGGGAGGATTAATGTGGCAGTTGTATCATGCTACAAAAACAGGTAAGTATAAGGAAATAGCCCTGGATAATGAGATTAAGCTCGATAAGAATTTGATGAATTATATGGGAATGGACCATGACAGTGGTTTTAAATGGCTAACTACCGCCATCGCACACTATCGGCTTACAGGAAATCAAGAATCACGCAATCGAGGTTTATTGGCAGCGAATGATTTGGCAGGCCGCTTTAATCCAATTGGACAGTTCATTCGTGCCTGGAACGATGATGGGTCCGGCAAGCTTGCAGGCTGGGCAATTATCGACTGTATGATGAATCTGCCGCTTCTTTACTGGGCTTTTGAAGAGACGAAGGATCCCAGATATCTTCAGGTAGCAACCATGCATGCGGATACTGCAGAGAAGTATTTTATTCGTGGTGATGGCTCGGTAAATCATATTATAGAATTTAACCCTTCCACTGGTGAGATGGTGAAGACCTTTGGGGGACAGGGCTATGAAGAGGGTTCCTCTTGGACAAGAGGCCAAGCCTGGGCTTTGTATGGCTTTGTGTTAAGCTATACTCATACGCAGAATGAAAAGTACCTTAATGCTGCGAAAAGGATAGCTAATTATTTCATTGCCAATATACCGGAGAACGGACTGATTCCTGTGGATTTCAGGCAGCCCACAGCTCCTCTAATTGAAGATTCTTCGGCAGCAGCAATTGCCGCCTGCGGTATGTTAGAAATTGAAAAATATGTTGCGGAGCAGGAGAAGCATATTTATTGGAATAATGCGTTGAAACTGCTGAAAGCCTTGGAGAATAACAGATGTAACTGGGAGGTAAATACAGATAATATTTTAGAAAAATGTACAGCAGCCTATCATGACAAAAATCATGAGTTTGCACTTATCTACGGGGATTATTTCTTTGTCGAAGCAATATGGAAGCTTACGAAGCAGGAACTGTTTATTTGGTAAGATGGATAAGAGAGGATGGTAGAGGAAATGGTTTTTCAACCTAAAACATTGGACTTTACATTAAGTCCCTATACCGGATTAACCAGAGAAAGCTGGATAGAAGCCGGAGAGTATCTGTTATCAGGTGTTTTTCAACATATTAAATCTATGGATGACCCTGTCGTGATGCCCAGGAAGGAATTAATAATTTCCTACCCCAGAGAAGATAGTTCACAAGCACAGATAAGGGCAGAAATCTTTGAAGGACTGGCTAGATCATTTTTCATTGCAGCACCATTGATTCATATTAATCCTGACCTTACTATATGTAATTATAAAATAAAAGATTACTATAAGTCACAGGTTTTAAGGGCTTGCACAAAGGGAGATCCTAACAGTGTTGGAAGTTACGAGGAACTAAGATTATGGGCGGGAAATGAGGATCCGTTCCGCGCTTTTCAGCAGACAGTGGAAACCTGCGCCCTGGTAGTCTGTCTGCAAAACTGTAAAGAAGAAATCTGGGATACCTATACAAAAGCAGAGAAAGATATTATTGCTGAATTTTTATCTGGATTTGCTCATGGCAATACGGTACCTCAGAACTGGCGTTTATTCAATATGCTGGATTTGGCCTTTCTATATCAGGAAGGGTATCCGATTGACAAAAATATAATGAGAGATCATGCCCAGACAATTTTGAATTATTATGCTGGAGATGGTTGGTATCGGGATGGTCATTCCTTTGACTATTATTCCTGTTGGGCATTTAATGTCTATGCTCCTCTTTGGAACAGGTGGTATGGTTATGAAAAAGAACCTTATCTAGCACAAAAGTTTGAAGAAAATTCAAATCGATTAATGGAAACCTACGCAGATTTTTTTGATAAAGATGGGTTTACGCTGATGTGGGGGAGAAGCAATATTTATAGAAATGCAGCGACCAGCTCCTTTGATGGTAACTTAATGTTGCAGAACACGACTGCAGATCCGGGGCTGTCGAGAAGGATCTCTTCCGGCTCCTTGCTGCAGTTTTTAACCAGAGAGGACTTCCTGTATAAAGGTGTACCAACCTTAGGATTTTATGGGCAATTTACGCCATTGGTACAAGGGTATTCCTGCGCAGAATCTCCCTTCTGGTTGGGGAAAGCATTTCTTTGTTTGCACTTGCCAGAGAACCATCCCTTCTGGACGGCAACCGAGAACAATGGAAGCTGGGAAAAGCTTGGAGCAAAGGAAGTAAAGGTAACAACCTTAAACAATCCTGCACTTTGCTTTTCTAATCACGAGGCAAATGGGGAGACGATTCTTCGTACCGGTAAGGTGGTTAAGAATATTGGGGATCTGCATGGTATGTGGAACTATTCTAAGCTATGCTTCAACAGTAAGTATCCCTGGGAAGCAGCACCTTCAAAAGAGGTTGAATCACAGCAATATGTTCTGAAGGATTTGACTTCCAGTAACTATGAAAAGTGTAATGTAACCTTCTGGCACGGAGAAAAAGAAGGAGTCCTATATCGAAGACAGTTCTTTCATTATGATTTGGCTGGAGAATGCCACTGGAAGCAGGCGTTGAATTTGGCGGATTTCACAGTGCCCTACGGGATTATTAGAGTGGATAAGGTGAGACTGTATCGAAGACCGATTTCTTTAACACTTGGGGCTTACGGTTTCCCGGATAATGGTACAGACATAATAAAAATAGAAAAGGATAATGCCAAAGCTATTATTCTAAAAGGACGTGATTATACAGGGAAAGAGAAACAGCTGGCTATGACTATATACGATGGATGGGATGAGCTGGCCGTCCAAGACAGCAGAGGAACCAATCCTGATTCCGAAAAATCTATCATAATCTATTCAAAGCTGACCAGAGAAGTACAGTATGGCTATGAACCCTATGTTTTGATCTCTCAAATAATTACAAAGGAAAGTTTGGAGGATTTTAAGGAGGAAGATATTTTTCCTATTCAAAATATTGAGTATTCAGACCTTGAGAAATGCGGTGGTTATGGTCCGATTAGAATTACTATGAAGGATGGATATTATAAGGTAATCGAATTTGAGGGTATCGAAGGTAATCTGCAGGTCTAATCATTAGATGACTTGCTATAGAATATATGAAAACGGCAGTCCGCAAGGGCTGCCATTTTCGGTGGTGGAGGTTTTCCTAAGGCAAAACCGTAATAGTTAGACGGTTACCAAATATGGTTGAAATCAGTATTTCGTTACGGTACAATGTTTTTTAACAGTTATATATTGTTAAATTTGTATTATCTTAATGAAACGAGGGTGGGTATGAGCGTTTTTAGACTAAGTAAAACTGTGAAAAGTATAGATCGGTTAATAAGAAAATCACCTGCAAGGATGATATTTTGCGGTTTTGCTCTGCTTATCCTGATCGGAGCCATTTTGCTTTCCCTGCCTGTTAGCACAAGGGGTGGAAATCAAGCCAGCTTTCTTACAGCTTTATTTACAGCGACCTCCTCTGTATGTGTAACCGGTATGGTGGTTGTGGATACGAATACTTATTGGTCCTTATTCGGCAAAATAGTTATTCTCCTTTTATTGCAGATTGGTGCACTTGGTATTATGTCAATGGTTACTCTTTTATCTATAATTACGGGGAAAAACCTTGACTTAAGTCAGCGTATGGCGATTAAGGAATCCATCAGCAACTTTTCTCTAGAGAATGTGGTTTTAATATTTAAGAAAATATTAAAGATGATGATTATAATTGAAGGTCTAGGAGCTGTTTTAACCTCAATTAACCTAATTCCCATTTATGGAGTCATAGAGGGAATCGGTAAGAGTATTTTTCATTCCATTTCCTCCTTTTGTAATGCCGGATTTGATGTCTTTGGTACAGATTCGGAGAAATATATCGGACTGAAGGATTATAGCAGTAACTTTTTATTTATTTTAACGACGTCAGCTTTAATTATAGCTGGGGGACTGGGATTTATTGTATGGGAGGATATTACAAAGGTAAAAAGGTTTTCGAGATTTACCTTGCATTCAAAAATAGTTTTGATTATGACAATATCTCTGATTGTTTCAGGAACAATATTAATTATGGTCTTTGAGAAGAACAATACAATGAGGGAATTACCTGGGCATTTAAGCTTGCTGAATTCATTCTTTCATTCAGTTTCTTCAAGGACAGCGGGTTTTGGTACCGTACCAATCCATGAAATGAGTACACTCTCAATCTTTATTACAATGCTGCTTATGTTTATTGGTGGTGCTCCGGGTTCAACGGCCGGGGGAATTAAGGTTACCACTCTGTTTGTGCTGATTGCTGCAGTTGTTTCATTTCTTAAGGGGAATTCAGAGGTTCATATGCTTAAGAGAAGGATTTCCGCTGATATTATCCTGAAGGCTGTCTCGGTATTTATGTTGAGCTTAACACTTATTATGCTGACAACAATAGTTTTGCTGATCAACAGGGAAGGAAGTCTGGTGCAGGTACTTTTTGAATCGGTATCTGCGTTTAGCACGGCAGGTGCATCCACAGAAATAACACCGTATTTAAAGGATACAAGTAAATACCAGTTGATTATTACTATGTTCCTAGGAAGAGTAGGGATAATAACAACATTTGCCGCATTTAATACGAGAAGTGGAAAAGATAATAGGGGATATCGATACCCGGAAGGAAAAATTACAGTAGGATAGGAGAACATATATGAAATCATTTATTGTCTTAGGGCTTGGCATGTTTGGAAAAAGTATTGCAAAAACACTGTTTGATATGGATTATGAGGTACTTGGAGTAGACAAGGACGAAAATATAGTAAATGAATTTGCTGGAATTATCCCACATACGATTCAGGCGGATATCACGAGTGAAACTTTCTTGAAATCTATTGATGTTAATAAATTTGATGCAGTTATCGTTGCTGTTGGTACAAATATGCAAACCAGTATAATGACAACAGTATTACTTAAGGAGTTAGGAGTAAAATATATTCTTGTCAAAACGCAGGATGAGTTCGAAGAAAAAATTCTTTATAAGCTGGGAGCTGATAAGGTTATTTTGCCTGAAAAGGATATGGGAGTTAAGGTGGCTAACAATTTAGTCACACATAATTTCTATGATATCATTGAGATTTCACCGGATTACAGTATTGTTAGTATTGCTCCGCCAAACTCTTGGATTGGGAAAAATCTCGGAAATCTTGCGGTAAGGTCTAAATATGGAATTAACATTCTTGCTATTAAGCATGATGAGTATACCAATATTAATCCCGATGCTGATACAGTGATAGAAAATGGAGTGATTATTACGATTATGGGTACCAATTCAGATTTAAAGAGATTTCGAAGTGTGAAGTAAAAGAGTATAGCTAATTGCAATATATTACATTAATATTAAATATATTACGAAATAATTAAATCTACTATTGATTTTTGTTTTCCTTTTGGTATAATAGAGATAACAAATGTAAATAAATGGGTGGCGCTATAATAACCTAGTTATTATAATTCGAGGTGATTACGATGAAGCTCAAATATAAAAAGGCTATTTTGTTATCAATACTATGTACAATGGGGATGGGGTTACTTGCTATATCACTTGGCGATGGCAAATTAACTTCGAAAGGGAATAATAGAAGCAAAGCAGAACTGTCAGTAATGTCTATGGAGACCGATGAACTTAAATTTAATAACTCAAAAGAAGACATGCAAGTGGTTATAACTCCGCAAGTGGTGACTTTAGCACCTAGTGCTACGACGACACCTACTCCTTTGCCAGTATATAATCTTGAAAAAGATAGCTATCCCCAAATTACAAAACTCATAGAAAATTATTATAT
>JAFACO010000416.1 GCA_023425485.1 Bacillota bacterium | reverse complement strand
GTATTGTACAGTACTTCCCAATCAGAGAAAGCACCATCCTCACCTTTATAACACAAGCGTTTCCCATTGCTGTTAGATCCATGCTCGTAACAGTAATTGTTCAGATTTATGACAATTCCGTATCCACAACTTTAATTTCAGTGACTGCGATATCCGCTCTTTGGTCTGCAGGAAAAGGCTTTTTAGCTGTCATGAAGGGGTTAAATGAAGTCTATTCCATAAGAGAGACACGAAAATACTTTCTCTTGCGAATTACCTCCGCCTTCTATACTTTGGTTTTTGCCTTTATGTTAATTGCAACCATGATATTGTTTGTATTTGGCAATCGACTGTTTTACTGGATTGAGCACAAGATACCGATTTTAATGGATACTGCACTTGTAATTATAAGTCTTCGGACTATACTTGGTCTTATTGTATTAATTCTGTTCTTCCTGGTTATCTACGTTTTCATTCCAAATAGGAAGGCTAAATTCAGGCATGAACTTCCTGGTGCGATAATCTGTGCCGCAGGGTGGATGGGTTTCTCTTATGCGTTTTCCTATTACATTGACAATTTTTCTGACTACTCTGCAATGTATGGAAGCCTTACTGCTATTGTACTTTTTATGCTATGGATGTACTTTTGTATGTACTTATTATTCCTAGGAGCTGAGTTCAATTTATTATTTGAGAATAAAGAGTTTGTAAATAAGATTAAGCTTATCTATAGAAAGAATATTTAGATTTTATTTATATTTTCTAAAGAAATTTACTTGAGAAAAAACACAGATAACATTCATTAACTATTAGCGGCAAATTACAATACTTTAATCAATAACCCCCTTAGGTTAAAATTATTTTATTATTAATCTAAGGGGGTTGCTATGCTACTACAATATAAGAACTGCTTTGAGCGTAATGAAATATCACAATCAAAGCAGTTCTATAATGTTGTTCTTTATATTTTTATATTGATAGTAGCTATTATTGATTAATTCATTTTACAATTTGTCTTTAAGTCCTCATATTTTCATAATTAAGTCAATCATTCGTAGATATATCCCAGCTCTGTGCCTTCATAGAAATATGTTACAATTTCTTCATATTTCTTACCTGCATCCACCATTCCTTTTACACCGTTCTGGCTAAGACCAACACCATGACCGTAACCGCCACCTGTTAATGTCACGCTGCTAAGTCCCTTATCCGACTTCTTATCGATGGTAAAAAAGGCACTTGGTAAAACACTTAAGTTGTTAATTTCGCTTTCATCCGCTCTAATTATAGTATCGTAGAGAGGAGCTAATAGCGCTCTAATATTATATTCTGTCTTTACCTTAATGGTATGTTCGCTTCCTGTAATCAATAATTCAAGAATCATTCCACTGCTATCGCGTTTTTCAACACTGATATCCACAATGTCTCCTACTGTATCCACAGGAACGCTTTCAAATACTGCCTCATTTCCGTCCTTCGCCTTGCTAGTCATTGTCAGTATTGCCGCTGGATTGGCAGCATACCTAAGAGGAAGATTTTTATCGATTACCTTCTTTATGTCCTTAGCACTCATGGTTACCTTCCAACGATACCATCCAAAGCTGCTATCATACGTGCTGATATCCTTACTTTTAATAAAGGTCTCAAACTTTTCTTCTGAAGAAAGATCCTCATATAATGCCTTAGTATCCTGCAGCACCTCTGAACTTTCGCCTTCCTTACTAGAAGCCAATAGCTTTCCTTTTAAATAAGGTAAGTCAGAATTACTATTCCAAGCCGTTGAGGAATCTGCGGTATGTCCGCTGGAGGTGGAGAAATACAAGGCTGTAATAACCTCCCCATCATATTCTATGACCTTTCCATAGGTATCCTTCACTGCTAGGATGGAGGTTTCATTTTCAGCAATGTTATTGTACACCTGGTATTCTACACTGTCATTTACATGTGCTCCATATTTACTTAAACTATTGGATAAAAGATGCTTATACGCATAGGTTCTTGCGCAAAGAGCCTGCACCTTTAATGCTTCTTCTCCATAGCTTGTGGGCATTTCACTCGGAATTACCGCATAGAGATATTCTTCAAGCGGAAGTTCATTCACTAATATCAATCCGTTGTCATCCGATGATATCTCAATACTTCCACGATACTTGGGATTTCCATAAGATCGTTCCACGGAAAGCAGTTCAATCTTTCCTTTTTCTGTGGTTGTTTCAATTGTAATTCTTCCCTCCGCAAACAATTTGTTCGTCGGTTTTATGGTTACAGTATCACCAGCTTTATAGGATTTCTTACTTTCCTTTGTCCTTATGGTAAAGTTCTCATTTGCTGTGAATTTAACAGACTCATGGTACATCCCCTTATAACCAGTTGTCTCCAAAAGCACTCGAATGTTCTCCGCTTTAATACTCTCAGTTATTAATGCAGCACTAATTTTACCAGCTGATACAATGAAGTCTGTAGTTTCATAACCTACTAAAATACTTCCCGTAGGCTCCATGGATAAGGTTCCATATATCTTATAAATTTTATAATCTTCTTCTAACTCTATTTCACCATATCCTTCTACTTCAATGAAGTTCTCGCCGGTACGTAATACCTTACCCTTAATTAAGTCAGGTTTTACACTAATACTAACTACCTTTTTATTAGCAATTGTAATATCACCAATAACCTTGGATATTTCTGTTGACAAATTATATACCGTTGTAAACCTTCGATTAATTCCATTAATAAAGGTCTGTACCTCAGAATCCTTTCCCTCTGTAATCCAAACGTTACGCAATACCGTTTCACCGCCAGAAGGTTTCATGATATAAATAATTTCTTTGTCACATACCAGTGCCTGGACTCCCTGATCCAAGTATCGATCAATAAGGGTTAACTGACTTTCCTTGTCCTCATTGTCAGTTTGTGCTTCCTTATCTGAGGTATTCTCATCTACACCTTCTACATTTCCTTGATCCTGTGAGTTTTCCTGAATACTTGTTGCGTTTTCATCAGAGTCCTCAACAGACTTATTATCCTCCCCTAAATCGGTACCACCCTGATCTAAAGTATCGTCCGCCAGGTTGGATAGCCCCGGTGTTACACTTATATCTGCTACAGAATTCTCTGTAAAGTACTCTTCATAGCTCTTTGCATTTGCATAGTAATAGTTTCCGTCATCTGTTACCATACGGGAAGGACTATCCTCAATAGTCTCACTTCCCAATACAAATAGTGTCTTCTCCTCAAAGGGAGCATCACTGGTAATAGTATTTAGTAATGCTTGATACAACTCCAGAAATTCTGGAATTAGCATGTCCTCTTGCGCTTTTAAAAAATTAAAGCTAAGATTTGTATAAACCACTTGAAACTCTGGATTTTTTATAATCAAATTATCGATTAATTGCTTACAATCCCCATAAGTTAATGCGGCACTCGGGGCAATTGTCACATTGCCCTCAATCAGCCCCATTTTCCAAATTGCATTTACAAAGGTATCATACCAATCTGACATTTCTGCATCTGCATAGGTGATGCCAAGTGGTATTGCCTCACGTTCCGATTTGTTATACTCAAGATAGCTTAACAAACGATAGGCCTCTGCTCTTGTTACTATATTTTCGTCCACTACACTTTCTTGTGTCCCCTTTTTATCCTCCTGTATTTTTTGCATAACATTAACCGTAAAAACTACGATAATGATCGCGACACACACACCGATTAGAATTAGCTTTCTCTTTATGCTCATTACCGCTCCTATTCCAGGTCCCGACTACCCCTTTATATGTAATGCTTGTTTCTCTCATATGTTAATATATTATACCAAGGGGAGTATTATTCGTACAAGTTTATCTGTGCAAATAAAAATAATAGAAAAGTACTAAGTTTCTTCATAGACAAATTGAAGTTATTCAAGGTTAACTATAAAAAGAAAGCATGGATACAGCTTCTACACACAGATTGACCGGCATAACAAAATTAACATTCTGTCTGTCAAACAGTGCATTTCTGGAAGTTGTATCCGTGCTTTCTTTATCGTTTTTTTCTTATGTATCAATCCAATTTATCTATTTTGATAGCAATAAAATACTTGTACCAACCTTTATTTAAAATCTTTGACGGCTTGTAACATGTCATCAACTTTTCTCTTGTCTACAAGAAAATAGGCTTTTCCATCCTTTTGAACTAGATAGAAGCTATCATCATATGGAAGATAAGTTGTTTCCAATGTAGTTTCCTGTTCTCCAGATACGTGGAAGTTAAGGGTTAGATATGGTTTTACACCTTCCGTATCTACTGTGTCTTTTACCTCTGCATCATAGGACAAGGAAATAATTGATTGGTATAAGGTTTTGAAGGCATCTTCCTCCACGGTGTTAGTATTATAATAATAACTAGTTGTGGTTTCTTCTTCCCCCTCTGCATTTTCTTTCGTAGACTGCTCCAGCTTTAAGGTGTAAGTTTGATTTTCACTTTTTATTACGACTTGGTCCACAGAATCTATGGCAGGTATATCAATGTAACTATTTACAATGGAGAACGCATCTGGAGCTAACATAGTATCAATTGCACTTGCTCCTATTGTATAGACAAGGTTACTACCTTCCACTCTAATGTAATAATCACCCTCCTCATTGGTATCTCCAATGTAAGCAGTATATACATGATCATCCTGATAGGTCTTTTCGGAAACTTCTTCTCCCGTATCTGGGTCTGTCTCTGGTGTTTCAAGGGTTTCAGTTCGTGTTGTAAAGTATTCAATTTTAATGGTTGCTTTCGGTTCTACTAAGCCATACTGCTCGAGCTCTTCCCCCGTATAATCCACGCATTTAAGATAAGTAAAGGTTGTATAATTTGCTAAGAAGTCAGTTACCTCTGTAGTAACCGCCGTATAACCTTCTCCGTACGGAGACAGCAGCTGCCAGGGATTATTGGTTCCCGCATTGTCCAGCTTATCATCCTCTACATATTTCAGTTCAAACGATTCACCATCAGGTTTGTTAACTGTTAAAGAAGTAATATTTGCAGCTTCAATGGTAGTTGCTTCCTCGACTGCAGTCATTTGTGTATCATTATACTGAAGTGCAGAACCAATTTCTATCGGTAATAGATATACTATCCCATCATCATTGACCATTCCATAATAACCCAGAGAATCTCCAGCCTCATTTCCGACTTTTACTGTGACTGTTGTACCATCCTGAAGATTTGCTTCCAGCACTGCCACAGGCTCTGCCAATCCATAATCCGTTAAGCTTTCGGGATTCTCCATAATAAGACGGTCTGCCTTAATATCATCTATTACGTTTAGAATTGCTTCTACATAATCCTGATTGATTGGTCGATCTGGTTCTTGCTCACTAATCCATACCTCATCCTTTAAAATAAGTGTCAGATCAGTATCCTCTCGCACATAGTGTAAGGATTTTAACTGGGTTGTATCAACTGTAGCCAAATCAATAGCAGATGTTATTTCCTCTGTGTCATCGGTTACTGCTGGTGCTTTGTTAACAAGAAGATAGGTAACTAGAAGAGCGGCTAATACCAAAAGGAGGGAAACCATAGTGGCTATGTTTCTTTTCTTCCTTTTATTCATTACTTTCTCCTCCTTCTATAACAGATTACACCACCACTAATAAGTATCAGTAACGGAATAACCACAACTGCAAATCCTCCCCAAAGTATTACTTCCAGTTCTGTTGTTGAAATGTAACTTTCACTAAGGCTCTTGGTAGGAATGGATATTGTTGTTCTATCTCCCACAAGATAACCTACTGTACCAGAAAGAAGGTCAGAATTGCTATACTTTGAGGTGTCATCTGAGAAGGTCATTTCAGTTGAATATACCACTAAGCTTGCTGTGTTATCATTATAGGTATCTGTAGCTACTAATCCTAAATAGAAAGGTCCATCAATATCTCCTTCTTCTTTATCTGCTACGGTAATACTATCCGCTACTTTAGAATATGCAGCGTCAGAGGTTGTTAGCAGTGGCTCAACGGTCAAGGAACTTCTTGTTGTATCAGAAATAAGCAGTCCAGAAGCATATGGCATTAAGATAGGTATCTGATTATCACTTGCCAGGTCGGTGATATCATGACTTTCAATTGTTGGGTACATTACATGAGGATAGTTCGCCATATGCATTCCTGAATCCCCCTCAAAAACCATACCCTTTACCAGCTCAATACCATAGTAATCTATGATTGATAAGAGATTCGGACATTCATAATCCAAATAGTTTATATTAATAATGGCTTTACCGCCTGCTGCCAGATAGTCTTTAATTATCGTTGCTTCTTCCTCGGTAAAATCCGTTTGAGGGGCATTGATATAGAGAATATCACAATCCTCTGGGATACTTGTTTGGGTTGCTGTAGCAAGGGTCTGTACCTCCACATTCATTTTATCCAAGGAGGAATTAAAGGTATCACCTGCTGCTGTCTCCCCATGACCTTCCACCACATACATCACCGGTAAGTCCTCGGTGGTTACATAGGATATTGCTGAGGTTAATTCACCTTCCACATCAATTCCTGTGGTATCCATGGAATAAGTTTGATAATTTAATTCCTGTACCAAAAGATCTGCACCGGGGATATATTTTGCTCTTTGATTTGTATTATTTACCACCAGAAAGCTGTTTTGTGCTATCTCATCCTCCACATACTTGGAGGCAAAGTTGGGATAAAGCACTGGATCTTTGTACTCTAGTGCAATCTTATTGGAAGCACTATCATATAACTTAGCAATATTCTCAAATTCTTTCGTCTCATTTCCTTGGGATACGACATAATAGATTGTAATATCATCTTCTAACCCTCTTAACAGGTTCTTGGTATCCTCTGTCAATGTGAACATGGACTGCGAACTCAAATCAAATTGTAAATTCATCTTAGAAACCACTAAATTGGCTACTAATATAATAATAATTACAACTACCGATAAAGCGGTTGTATAAGCTCCTGTTTTAAACTTTCTACCGGAAAAGGATGCCTTAATATCTCCGATAAAGTTATTTTTCTTATTATCATTGTTTTTCTTATTCTCAATATTATTCTTTTTCACTGTATCGTCCCCCTCCCTAGCTCCATCTCTTCTTTTTAATTACCTGAACGGTTAAAAATGAAAACAAACCTATAACACTAATATAGTAAACAAGTGCTGAAACATCCAAAATACCCATATCAAAATTAGTAAATCTGGTTGTTACAGATAGCCATCCAAATATATTAGCAACGGAACCATCTAGTAAGGTTGGTTTCAGTATATAGATTAATAGAAGTCCAGGTTCTATCAGCAACCCTAATATGACCGAAAGAGTTAAATTATGCATCATACGATACAAGATGAAGCATAACACTAGGATAAGGGCAGTGAAAATGAAAACTGCAGACTTGTTATTAGAAGGCAACATGGAAGAAATACCATCCATTAATATGGTAAATAAAAACACTCCAAAGGAGATGACTGCTGCAACAACCTGGCTTTCAGTCAAAGACGATATAAAAAGGCCAATAGAAAGATAAGCCGCACCTAAAAGTGTAAATGCAAGAATTCCTACATAAGCAGTAGAAAAGGTTACAACTCCATACTTTGATAAAATAAGAGGGTAGAAACAGGTAATTAACATTGGCAGAACAAATATCGTAATTAATGCTAATAATTTACCCAGTACAATTGAAGTGGCAGAAATAGGCGCTGTTAATAACAATTGGTCCGTCTTCTGTCTATTCTCCTCTGCTATTACACGCATCGTCAGTAATGGAATTAGCAATGCAAAGATAAAGGTGGTTGAAGAAAGCGTATATTCAAAATCAGCATATCCATAGAAGAAATTATATACGGTAAAAAAGATGCCAATGATTAGTAGGAAAAATGCAATAAATACATATCCAATCATCGAATTAAAATAAGACCGTAATTCTTTTTTATAAATTGCCAGCATCTGTGTTTACCTCCTCTGATTTATTTTCACTATTTATTGTAAGGTCCCTTTGTTCCATAACTGTGCTATTGGACACTTCTGTAGTCGTTTTAATGGAGGTTGCCTCAGGTTCTTCGCCAAAAGTGTCTTTGTTATTGCTCGTAACCTGCAAGAAGATATCCTCCAAACTCATACGTACAGACTGCATCTCCAGAATTGGTGTCTTAGCCTCGCATAAGGCATAGAATACCGCTTCCCGAATGTCCACATCAACTGTACAGTTCAGAATAAGCTCAAGAACACCTTCATTCTCGGATGGTTGTTCCTCAATACTTGTTATATGTTCAATACCCTTTAAAGCGGATACAACCTTATCTCTATCACCTTTTACGGAAAGCTTTAATCCTCCGGTTGCTCCAAGCCGCGAACTAAGATTCTCTGGCTTATCACTTAAAACTAATTTTCCTTGGTTTATAATCATTACCATATCACATACCGCACTTACCTCCTGCATGATATGTGAACTTAGGATAACTGTATGGTTTTTACTTAATTCTTTAATCAAATCTCTAATTTCAATAATCTGCTTGGGATCGAGACCCACGGTTGGCTCATCTAATATAATCAATTCTGGATATCCCATGATTGCCTGTGCAAGACCAACCCTTTGCTTATATCCCTTGGATAAATGCTTTATTAGCCGATTTGCCATTGGCGTAATCTTTGTAGACTCCATGATTTCTGCTATCATTTGCTGGCGTTCTGATCGATTTACTTTTTTTAATTCAGCAACAAAAGTTAGATATTCCTTAACTGTCATATCTGGGTATAAAGGCGGGAATTCCGGAAGATAACCAATCATTTTTTTTACTTCCTCTGGTTCTTCAAATACGTCAATACCATTGATGGTTACCTGCCCTTCCGTGGCAGAAATGTAACCCGTAATGATGTTCATGGTTGTAGATTTACCAGCCCCATTTGGGCCTAGGAAACCAAGCACCTGCCCTCTTTCCACAGTGAAGGACAAATCATCAACTGCTGCATGATTTCCATAACGCTTCACTAAATTCTTAACCTCAATCAAAGTTAATACCTCCTTATACTGGTAAGGATGCTGCCACCCTCCCCTATATTTTTCCCTACATGTTCTGTGAATGAGTGCTTAAAACATGTCTTTTCCAAGTTATGTTATAAAATGATTGCGAAAATTTTGTGTATTAAGTTTGTTTTTTCTATGAAACATTTTTCACCTCTTATGGGGTAAAGAGTTAGTAAGACTGGTATTTTGCTCCTAATTAAATAGCATAGAAAAAAGCCTGTAGATGAAGTCTAAATTCACCGACAGGCTTTTCTATATAACAACACAGTTTCTGACCAAGCGTGAAAAGTGTTGTACTAACTTTATTAAATTTTAATCCATCAAATCACTCATACTATACATGCCAGCCGCTTTTCCAGGCAGGAATTTCGCAGCTTGAATTGCTCCCTTTGCAAAAATTGCCTTAGAATAAGCAGTATGTTTAATTTCTATTACTTCATCCATTCCTGCAAAAATCACTTCGTGTTCTCCGACAATGGTTCCTCCGCGAACTGCCGAAATACCAATTTCCTTCTTATTCCTTGGAGTTCGTTCCTGACTGCGGTCATATTTGTAATCATATTCGTGATTAAGTGCTTCGTTCATAACATCTGCCAGTGCTAAGGCTGTACCAGAAGGTGCATCCACCTTCTTATTGTGATGCTTCTCTACTATCTCAATATCAAAACCTGCGTCGGTTAAAACAACTGCTGCCTCTTTTAACAGCTTTGAGATAAGATTTACTCCGACTGACATATTGGCAGATTTGAACACCGGGATTACTTTAGAGGCTTCCTCAATTAATGTTAGTTGATCTTTAGAAAATCCAGTTGTACATAATACGATACCTATCTTGCGTTTCACTGCAAATTCCAGCATTTCTTCTAAGTTTACCGGAGCAGAAAAATCTATAATAACATCAGCACTTACGTTACATTTTGTAAAACTTTGAGAAACCGGATATTTATTCGGCTTGCTCAAGGATACATCTATACCAGCCACGATGACTGCATTCTCATCAGCATCTACCAGTTCACTAATTACTTGCCCCATTTTCCCGTTACAACCACGTAAAATGATGTTCGTCATATATTTCCTCCTTGTAGCTATTCATACTTATTCTAACTCCGAATACAATTCCGTAGCTAAGAGTATGTATTAGGATTAAAATTCGTATATTTTATCTACTATTCGTTCACTATTTTTAAACCTGCTGCTATCATATCCTTTTTCAAACGCTCTGTATTTGCGGGTTCAAGCTCTGTCAGGGGCATTCTAAGTGCTCCCACCTCAAATCCCATCAATTCCACTGCTTTCTTTACAGGAATCGGATTAACCTCACAGAACAGGGAATTAATGAGTGGTAATAACTTAAGTTGTAATTCACGGCTACCAACGATATCACCTTCTAAGAACTTAATAACCATATCATGTGTTTGCTTCGGTGCAACATTGGCAAGTACTGATATTACACCAATTCCTCCTAAGGACATAACTGGAACAACCATTTCATCACAGCCGGAATATAACTCAATCTTTCCTTCTGTCAATTGCATCAGCTCCGCTACCTGTGCAATATTACCGCTTGCCTCTTTAATACCTACGATATTGGAGTTTGTTTTCAATAGCGCAGCAACCGTTTGTGGCAATAAGTTACAGCCGGTTCTTCCAGGTACGTTATATAAAATAATTGGAATATTAACCGCTTCAGCAACTGCTGTAAAATGAGCGATTAATCCCTTCTGTGTTGCTTTATTATAATAAGGAGTCACTACTAAAAGCGCATCTGCTCCATAGTTTTCTGCTTCCTGTGATAGATAAATTGCCGTATCCGTCGCATTGGAGCCAGTCCCTGCAATAACAGGAATTCTCTTTGCTACTTTCTCCACGGTATAGCGGATGCATTCCAGATGTTCCTCGTGTGAAAGTGTTGAAGCCTCCCCTGTGGTACCACAGATAATAATACTATCGGTACCTTCTGCAATATGATACTCAATTAATTCTCCCAGTTTGTTATAATCAACCTCATTGTTCGTTGTAAAAGGTGTTACAATTGCTACCCCTGAGCCTTGAAATACTGCCATGATCTTTTTCCTCCAGATATTTAATATTATCATGTAAAACTACATGACACTGGCACTGCGTGCCCTGCTTC
>JAFACO010000107.1 GCA_023425485.1 Bacillota bacterium | reverse complement strand
AACATCAATGAGATAATGTGGAGAGTTTGTTTTCCATACGATCTAGAAAGGCAGGGTAATTTATATGCAGAATAATTTAAATATAAGAGAAAAGCTTGAATTAAGAGAGCATGAGATATTTAGTCCTTTCGCTGCATTTTCAGATCAATCCTTAGGAAGAGATGTGGAAGAGACACCCTGTGATATTCGACCGGTTTATCAAAGGGATAGAGATCGAGTGCTTCATTCCAAGTCGTTTCGAAGACTGAAGCATAAAACACAGGTATTTTTAGCACCGGAAGGTGACCATTATAGAACCAGACTTACACATACCCTTGAGGTTTCACAGATTGCCAGAACGATTGCCAGAGCATTGCGCTTGAATGAAGATTTGACCGAGGCAATTGCACTTGCACATGATCTTGGGCATACACCCTTTGGTCATGCGGGAGAAAGAGCACTAAGCCGAATTTGTCCGGAAGGCTTTGAGCATCATTTACAAAGTATCCGGGTGGTGGAATTATTAGAAAACCATGGCAAAGGGTTAAATCTAACCAAGGAAGTAAGAGATGGAATAAGAAATCATCAAACACAGGGCAAGCCTTCTACCTTAGAAGGGAAGATTGTACGTCTGTGTGATAAGATTGCTTATATCAATCATGATATTGATGATGCGGTCAGAGGTAAAATCATGAAAGAGGAAGAAATTCCGAAGGAGTATACAGATGTTCTTGGACATAGTCTTGGTGAAAGACTGAATACTCTGACACATGATATAATTAAAAATAGTGAGGGGCAGAATGATATTATTATGTCTTCTCAAATTGAAACTGCGATGAAGCAGCTTCGTACCTATATGTTCCAAAGTGTCTATATGAATAAAAAGGCGAAAAGTCAGGAGCAGCAGGCGGAGCAATTGCTGGAGCAGTTGTTTGAATATTATATAAAACATTTAGAACGATTACCGGAAGAATATCGAAACCGTATGGAGCAGCAGAACGAGCCGGCTTATCGAGCAGTTTGTGACTATATTGCAGGTATGACAGACCGCTATGCAGTCACGAAGTTTAAAGAAATTATGATCCCCTCTGCTTGGGGTGTATATTAATCAGAAGCTACGCAGCAGGAGGTGTGGACATTGTTTTATTCTGATGAACTGGTAGAAGAGATCAGGGGCAAAAATGATATCGTAGGTATCATCGGGTCCTACATAAAATTACAAAAAAAAGGCAGCAATCACATGGGTTTATGCCCTTTTCATAATGAAAAAACGCCTTCTTTCTCCGTAAGTGGAGCAAAGCAGATGTACCACTGCTTCGGATGCGGAGTTGGAGGTAATGTATTTACCTTTATTATGGAATATGAGAATTATTCCTTTCTTGAAGCCTTAAAACATCTTGCAGAGCGTGCAGGAGTTCAGCTACCCGAGGAGGTGAATTCCGAAGAATCCAGAAGACAATCGGACCTTAGATCACGTCTATTCGAAGTGAACAAGCAAGCGGCAAAATATTTTTACTACCAATTAGTATCCGCGAGAGGGCAACAGGCACATGAATATCTGCTACGGCGTGATTTGTCAGAGGATACCATTAAGCAATTTGGGTTAGGATATTCGAACAAATACAGTGATGACCTATATAAATATTTAAAAGGTCTGGGTTACGAGGATGAGTTCTTAAAGATAACAGGATTGGTTACTCTGGATGAGCAGAGGGGCGGCTCGGATAAATTTTGGAACCGTGTTATGTTCCCAATCATGGATATTAATCATAGAGTCATTGCATTTGGTGGACGAGTTCTTGGAGAAGGTAATCCGAAGTATTTGAATTCTCCAGAGACACAGTTGTTTGATAAAAGCCGTAACCTATATGGTTTGAATTTTGCCAGATCCTCCAGAAAGACGAATCTACTTATATGTGAAGGTTATATGGACGTTATTGCACTGCATCAGGCTGGATTTACCAATGCGGTGGCAGCACTTGGAACAGCCTTTACTGTATTTCATGCAAATTTACTCAAGAGATATACCAATGAGGTGATTTTGACCTTTGATAGTGACGGAGCTGGTACCCAGGCTGCTCTTCGAGCAATACCAATTCTAAAGGAAGCTGGTCTATCCGTTAAGGTCATTGATATGAAGCCTTACAAAGACCCGGACGAATTCATTAAGGCATTGGGTGCGGAAGAATACCAGAAACGAATTGATGAAGCGAAAAATAGCTTTTTCTTTGAAATAAATGTAATGCAAAAAGATTATGAGATGACGGACCCAGAGCAAAAGACAAAGTTTTTCAATGAAACAGCGAAGAAATTAATCGGCTTTCGTGAAGAGCTGGAGCGTAATTTTTATATTGATGCAGTTGCGAAAACATATCAGATTGATGTGGAGCAGCTTAGAAGATTAGTAAATCGACTTGGTTCCCAGATTGTAGTGGGAATGGAACCAAGGGAAGCTACAGAACAGACCATCAAAAGACGTAAGGTACAAGAAGACGGAATACAAAAATCACAGAAGCTTCTCCTTACTTGGTTAATTGAAGATAATGCCATATTTGAAAAAATAAAAGGGTTTATACAACCACTTGATTTTACAGAAGGTATTTATCACGAGGTAGCGGAGTTGGTGTTTGAGCAATACGAAAAGGAACATCAAGTAATTCCCGCAAGAATTATTAATAATTTTCAAAATAAAGAGGAACAGTCAGAAGTCGCAGCTCTTTTTTCCGCAGAAATACGCGGTGAGATGGACGAAGCAGGCAAACATAAGGCACTTGTGGATACTGTTATGAAGCTGAAAGAACACAGCTTGGACAAGCAGAGTAAACAGGCAATTGAGGTGAATGACACAGCACTTTTGATGAAAATCATTACAGAGAAAACGGAACTAAAGAAAAAACAATTTACTTTACCACAATAATTTGATGTTATTAATGCGGGGGAAACTGTTGAAAGGCTGATAAAGAAAGGATTTCAAGTATTGTCTGCCTAACAAAATTGCATATTTCATCGAATGGTGGTTAGAATATTAAAAGAGTTTAAGAAGGAAGGATTATCTATGGACGAAAATATAGTAAAATTTACGGAAAGACTGAAGGAATTGCTGGCTTTTGCGGAAAAAAAGAAGAATGTACTTGAGTTCCAGGAAGTAAATGATTTTTTTGCTGATATGGAACTGGACCCCGGCAAAATCGAGAAAATTTACGATTTTCTGGACAAGCACAATGTCGATGTTCTCAGAATTTCCGAGGAAGATGAAGAGGACATCATCTTAGACGATGATGAAGATATAGAACCCATAGATTTAACCATTCCAGAAGGTATCAATATCGATGATCCGGTAAGAATGTATCTCAAAGAAATCGGAAAGGTACAGCTCTTAAATGCGGATGAGGAGATTGAGCTTGCTAGAAGAATGAACGATGGTGATGACTATGCGAAGAAACGTCTTGCAGAAGCCAACCTGCGTCTGGTGGTAAGTATTGCGAAACGCTATGTTGGACGAGGAATGCTGTTCCTTGATTTAATTCAGGAAGGTAACCTTGGATTAATTAAAGCAGTTGAAAAATTTGATTATCATAAGGGCTTTAAATTCAGTACCTATGCAACCTGGTGGATTCGTCAGGCGATTACCAGAGCCATTGCAGATCAGGCAAGAACCATTCGTATACCAGTGCATATGGTAGAAACCATTAATAAATTGACACGTGTTCAGCGTCAGCTGTTACAGGAATTAGGCAGAGAGCCTTCCCCAGAAGAAATCTCTGAAGTAATGAATTTATCTGTTGACAGAGTAAGAGAAATTCAGAAGATTTCACAGGAACCGGTTTCCTTAGAGACACCAATTGGTGAAGAGGAAGACAGCCATTTAGGTGATTTTATTCAGGATGACAATGTACCGGTGCCAGCCGAGGCAGCAGCATTTACCTTGTTAAAGGAGCAGCTGGTGGAGGTGCTTGGAACCTTGACGGAACGTGAACAGAAGGTATTAAGACTTCGTTTTGGTTTAGATGATGGACGAGCTCGTACTCTGGAAGAGGTGGGTAAAGAATTCAATGTAACCAGAGAACGTATTCGACAGATTGAAGCTAAGGCACTTCGTAAGCTTAGACATCCTAGTCGTAGCCGTAAGCTAAAGGATTATTTGGAATAAGAAGAAGTTGGTAAATTAGATTTGAGTATCTTTTTATCTATTGCTTATATAAATATATAAAGCAAGTGAATAGTAAGACAAATACAAAATGCAATATTAAAGATTATATAATATAAGTAGATAAAGGGATTTAAATGTGTGATATGACATTTAGGTCCCTTGTTTATTAGGTTCTTTGTCATATTTATCATAGAACCGTTTATTATTTAATAGTAATTTATTGATTTTCTTATTAGATAAAAGCCTTACGATCCAATTGATTCACCTCACAGCTATTTGTTTTACTGCGTTGTAATTTGCTTAGGCGTGAAAGTGTCAGTTATACGGCACTATATTCAACCGTGGTAAAGGGTATTGATAAAAGTTAAGGATATTAATAAAGCTTAGATTACTTCGAAGGAAGTTAATCGATACCTTAGAATTATTAGATTCTATGAAGGTGAGTATTTAATATGGATAATTTTGTGTAGAAAAGTAGTAAAAAAAATGATACTATTACTATTAACAATAAGAACACGTGTAACAGGATGATACACAAGAAATTCGGAGAATAACATGCAGCTTTCAAAACGTTTACAGGCAGTCGCGGATCTGGTTACTACCGGGAACGCGGTGGCAGATGTGGGTTGTGACCATGCCTACATTTCCATTTATCTAGCAAAAAAGAAAAATTCACCTAGAGTGATTGCCATGGATGTCAACCAAGGGCCAATTGACCGGGCGAATGAAAATATTATCAAGTATGGTTGTGAAAATAAAATAGAAACAAGAAAATCAGATGGCCTCCAGAAGTTAGAAGTTGGAGAAGTTGATACCATATTAATTGGTGGCATGGGTGGAGCATTAACCATTCAGATTTTATCTGCTAAGATGGAGGTCATGAAGACAGTACAAGAACTGGTGCTTCAGCCACAATCAGAAATTAATAAAGTAAGGCAATTTCTTCAAGAGCAGGAATTCTGTATCGTCGAGGAGAATATGCTCTATGAAGACGGTAAATATTATGTAATGATGAGAGCTATACCAA
>JAFACO010000104.1 GCA_023425485.1 Bacillota bacterium | reverse complement strand
ATGAATAAAACCTAAGATTATTTAAATGTGTTATGACCCAATATCTTAATCATTGATAGGTTATAACACATTTAAAAAATGAGCGATAGAAAACACCTAAAACTATTATGAAAACGGAGGGATGTTGTTGATAAAACGACCAATGGTAGGGATGCTTGGAGCATACCTTACTGGGTTATTTTTGGCATGGAACGATATTTCCTTGCCTTATGTTTTCTTGTTTATTTTAATAAGCTATTTAATCCTTTTATTGCTACATTTCCTACGTTGGAAAAAAGCTAAGAGCCTACTGGATACGTTTTTATGGAGCCTGCCTATAATTTTTTTAGTTGGATTTCATGTAACAGAGGTAAGGCTTCAGGTTCCCGCTGTATATAACATCTTTGAGGAAGAGCTTCCTTGTGAAGTGACTGGTCAAATTACATTGATTGTTGATAAACCAACGGGTAAGGCAATCTACTTAAAGAATAATCAAATCAATGTGAATAACGAAACTTCCTTTCTTTCCGAACAACTTCTTATTTATTCTTCCGATACCTCTGATTATTTAATTGGCAATAAGATCAAAGTGGAAGGTACTTTAATCAAATTTGCAGCTCCCTCAAATCCCGGTCAATTTAATGAACAACTTTATTATTTAATAGAAAATATAGATTTCAAAATGTATGCAGAAAAAATCACTATGATTGACTCTGGTTATTCTAAATATCGCCAGTTCTTATCTGAACAAAAACAAAGTTTAGTTGATATTTATACAAAACTTCTTTCCACAAAGGAATCCGGTGCGATAATTGCTATGCTTTTGGGAGAAAAGCAATTGCTCCAAGAAGATATTAAAGACCTTTATCAAAACAATGGGATTGCACACCTGCTGGCAATATCGGGCTTGAATATATCCCTACTTGGGATGTTCGTCTATAAACTATTGAGATGGTCTAAGGTTCCAGGCATCTTTGCAACAATTCTTTCTATTCTTTTCATCTATAGCTACGGTGTTCTTACTAATTTTAGTGTATCCACACAACGTGCAGTAATTATGATGGCTATACTTTTAATGGCTGCCATACCTGGAAAAACCTATGATACGATTTCAGCAACCGCATTGAGCGCTTTTGTCATTCTTGTACATAACCCTCTCCAAATTTTTAGCGCAGGCTTTCTTCTTTCTTATGGAGCAATAATTGGTATTGCAGTAATATATCCAGCACTTAAGAAATTAACAAAATCAGAGCATCCCGTTTTAAACAGTCTTTTTCTTAGCTTTAGTGCTCAGTTAACCACAACTCCTTTTGTCCTTTCCTATTTTTATCAATTGCCTAGCTACGGTATTGTAATAAATTTGATCGTTCTACCCTTTGTAACAATTCTTACCTTAACATCAATTCTTTCGGGTATTGCTGGACTGATCTACCTACCGGCAGGTGTCTTTTTAATAGGAGCTTCTAATTATATTCTGCAGTTTTATGAAGTAATCTGTAGAATAGCAGCTAAATTGCCGTATAATCTTTTGACTCTTGGAAAGCCTTCTGTGATTTCAATTTTGATATATACCTTTACCTTAGTACTTTTTGTTCTTGGTGTGAAAAAATATAAATCAAAATTATTATATTTGCTGCCAATAATGTCAGTGCTTATATTTTTAATACCAAAACCCGTGGATGGGTTAACAGTTACTTTCTTAGATGTGGGGCAGGGGGATTCCATATATATAAGAAGCGAAACTGGTACAAGTTATTTGGTTGATGGTGGCAGCAGTGACATAAAAAAGGTTGGAGCGTATCGTATAAAACCATTTTTGCTCTCACAAGGAATTCGTAGGTTGGATTATGTGATTGTTACCCATTCTGATAATGACCATATCAGTGGAATTAAAGAGCTGATAGAAGAGAATCAAATAAACATAGATACCTTATTACTTCCATATCTCAAAGAAGACTACCTTATAAAGAATGATTCTGCTTATCTAGAACTAAAAGAACTGGCTTTATCAAAGGGAATCTCTGTGCAGTATATTAAGACGGGAGATTACATAACGGATGATAAACTGCAACTGCTATGTCTTCATCCGTCACCGGAATTTGTACCAACCTCTGTTAATTCTTACTCAACGGTACTTAGTATTTCCTATGAAGATTTTGACCTGTTATTAACTGGAGATTTAGAAGAAGGTGGGGAGACTGCTCTGACAAGATTACTACAGAAATCGTATATGGAGGATATGACTGTGAAGCTGAAGCTACCAGAAGCTTATGAGGTTTTGAAGGTAGCTCATCATGGGTCAAAATATTCCACGAAAGAAGACTTCTTAGATAACGTACAACCACAGATTTCTATTATTTCCTGTGGCAAAGATAATTCTTATGGACATCCCCATGAGGAGTTGCTGGATAGACTGAAAGAATTTGGTAGCAGTTATTATGTTACGAATAAAGTGGGTGCTATAAAAATATGGACGGACGGTCAAAAAGTTGAACTAAAAGGGTATAGGGTGACTACGAAATGAATGGATATTAGGATTTTATCAAAAATAAACAGTAGATAACTAGATAAATAATTTCTAATAAGCTAAATTAATTTCTAACATTGACTATACTGACTAATTATGTTAGAATTCGTCTCGAAATAAATATGAATTTTGGAGGAACCGATACTATGACAGCCTCAATACGTTTAAGATAAGCTAGCAATAAAAAAAGCAGAAACTATCCCCAAGATAGGCTTTTTTGTTGTGCTTATTTATATGATATTGAGAGCATTCCTTAGTGTAGGTGAGATATAGATTATTTAACTATGCCATTATTAACTATGTCATTTTAAGAATGTTTCCATATGGTATGAATGCAGACCAAAGCCACATTGCGGATTTTGGCCTGCATTTTTTATTGCTTAAAGTATTGTTCAAATTAGAAATTGAAGCAAAATAAAATGTAGGAGATAATACAAATGGAAAATAATAATAATTGGAAATTAAAGTTCTTTACAATATGGGCAGGGCAGGCAGTATCTTTGATTACAAGTGCCATTCTACAAATGACGATTATTTTTTATCTTACAGAAAAAACAGAATCTGCGATGGTCTTGTCTATGGCCTCACTCGTTGGCTTTCTGCCCTATGCGGTCTTTGGCCCAGCTATTGGTGTGTTGATAGATCACTATGATAGGAAAACGATAATGATTGGAGCGGATTTAATTATCGCTATAGCTGGAGCAGTACTCACTATTATTACATTGTATATGGAGTTACCTGTCTGGATGGTTATGGTAGTATTGTTTATCCGTAGTATCGGAACAGCTTTTCATTCCCCTGCTTTGAATGCGGTTACACCGCTTTTAGTTCCGGAGGATCAGTTGACCAAATGTGCTGGTTATAGCCAGTCCTTACAGTCTTTAAGTTATATTTTAAGTCCGGCAGTTGCAGCATTTTTATATTCTGTTTGGGAATTAAATGCGATTATAGCCATCGATGTGCTAGGTGCAGTAATTGCTAGTCTCACAGTTGCATTTGTGAATATACCAAAGCTAAAAGTAGATCAGCAAAATATGCAAGTTAATTTCCTAAAGGAAATGAAAGCTGGAATTGTCGTATTGAGACAAAGCAAAGGGTTATTTGCATTATTACTTTTAGGAACACTATATACATTTGTTTATATGCCAATTAATGCACTATACCCCTTATTTAGCATGGAATATTTTCATGGAACACCCATGCATATTTCTATTACCGAAATTGCTTTTGCCTTGGGGATGTTGGTAGGAGGCTTGATATTAGGAAGATTGGGAGGTTACGAAAAGCGTGTTCAATTAATAATCGGTTCATTTTTTGTGATGGGAGCGAGTCTAGCCGTATCGGGGTTACTTCCTCCAAATGGATTTGCTATGTTTGTAGTTTGCTGTGCAATGATGGGTATTTCAGTACCATTTTACAGTGGTGTACAAACAGCTCTTTTTCAGGAAAAAATCAAACCTGAATACTTAGGTCGTGTATTTTCCTTCACCGGAAGTATCATGTCACTTGCTATGCCACTAGGATTAATCCTTTCTGGGTTTCTAGCTGATCGATTTGGTGTAAACCACTGGTTTTTAATATCAGGTGTTTTAATCCTTGGAATTGCAATTGCTTGCCCGATGGTGCGTGAGATAAAAGAATTAGATTCAATATAAACATGATTGGAGGGTATAACTTTACTTAAATCAATAGCAAAAAATCACAATATGTTTAACAGATTCATATTATAGATTGAAGCATTTTATGGGGGACAATATAATGCATTTGAGCAACGAATTTGCTCGTCAGTCATTAGAATTACACTTGTTTTTCGGAAGAATAATGAAAGAACATTCCTTTTTTCTTGAGTTAGGATTTACACCGAGGGATTTTAATTTTACTCAGCAGGCAGATATCTTTCGCAAAGAGTTCGACAGATTATTATGGGAGGTTATTTCAGTATCAGACGGTGTAGTCAGCCAAGATGTTCTTGATTCCGGGGAAGTATATACACAATATACTATGAATGCTGAAATGGTTTCTTCCTATTATACTGGAATTCAAATACCAACGGAACTAACAAGAGCAGAAATGAAATTAATGAGTGGCAGAAGGAAACCTATAAACCAAAGTTTGGATAGAACAGTTTATGACATTAATGAAAGAGCGGTAGAATTAATCTCATCGCTGATACAATTTAAAGCTACAATTTTATCCAGTGTATTGTCTTGTAAAATGTTTACCATGAACTACCCGCTGTTAATAGATCATATTATGCGCGAAGCTAAATTATATTTAACAATGATTCAACATTTACAAAGTGGAGTGGAGTTGGATATTGAAAATGAAGCTTTAAAGCAAGAAATGTTCTGGAATAGAATAATGGGAGAGCATGCAAAGTTTATTCGTGGTTTACTTGATCCTACGGAAAACGATTTAATTATCGCAGCAAATAACTTCGGAAATGAATTCGATCAGTTAACCGCAGAAGCTAAATCAGCAATGGATAATACGTTTACCGCTAATCAGGTAACAGAGGATAGCTTAGATGCTACAATGAAAATTAGAGATTTTAAAGCTCAAGGCACGCAAGGTCTAATTGAATGTAAAGTCAAGTCAATCATTATACCATTATTAGGTGATCATACGTTACGAGAAGCAAATCACTATTTAAGACTATTGAAGATTTTTATGAAATAATAAATTAAGTTATAAAACTCGTGTATAGTGTTTTTACTAAACACGAGTTTTTTATGTAAAAGTTTGCGCATTCTGAATACAAAAGGATAGATTGTATAGAAAACTCATACAAAAGTCTTTTCGGGTTTATTGTAAGGTGAAAATTGGACCAACCTACCTCAATTTGACAATCGAGGTTTATCTTTACAAAGATTATTTTTGCACTATAATTATATAAGGTAGTTATGATAGATAATCAAAAGGAATAGGATAATCAGTAAGATTAATTATAGTTTGCCAAGTCTAGACAGTATCAAACTACATACCATTAGGTGGAATTGGTGATAGAATTGGTATTTTAAGTTAAGAATCAATAGATAATGCAAATAATTTTAGGAGGATTATATATGTTGCTGGAGAGATTACTTAAGGAGTTGGATTATACAGTTGTAAAAGGAGATGTTACTGCTAATGTGTCAACATTAGTATATGACTCAAGAAATGTAATTCAGGATTCTGTATTTGTGTGTATCAGCGGTGCAGTGGTTGATGGACACAATTTTATAAAGGAAGTTGTTGAGAAAGGTGCAACAGCTGTAATTGTGGAAAAAGAGGTGGAAGTACCAGAGTCTGTTACAATTATTAAAGTGGAAAATACCAGAGTAGCCTTGGCATATATGTCTGCCGCATATTTTGATCATCCAGCTAAGAAGCTGACTACGATTGGTATCACTGGTACCAAGGGTAAAACAACTACTACCTATATGATTAAGTCCATTCTTGAAAATACAGGGAAGAAAGTTGGTTTGATTGGTACCATTGAGACCATTATTGGGGATAAAGTAATTCCCTCTAATAATACAACCCCGGAATCTTATCTCACACAGCAGTATTTTGCAGAAATGGTAGAAGCAGGTTGTGACTGTGTCGTTATGGAAGCATCTTCCCAAGGTCTTATGTTGCATCGTATGTCTGGCTTCATGTTTGACTATGGTATTTTTACTAATTTAGGCCATGACCATATTGGTGGGGCGGAGCATAAGGATTTCGAGGATTATTTAAGATGTAAGAGCAAGTTATTTAAGCAATGTAATATAGGCTTAATTAATATAGATGATGTCCATGCAGAAGAAATTCTCGAAGGTCATACCTGTAAGGTGGAGACCTTTGGATTTTCTGAAAAGGCAGATGTGAGAGCAACTAATGTAGAATTAGTACAGAGACCAGGTTATCTTGGTATTGCATATCAGGTGGAAGGCCTTATGAATATGAGTGTGAAGATGAATGTACCAGGGAAGTTCAATGTATATAATTCTCTTTGTGCAGTGGCCCTTTGCAGACATTTTGGAGTGAAGGAAGAAGAGATTACAAAAGCTCTGAATCATGTGAATGTAAGGGGTAGAGTAGAATTGGTTACCGTAAGTGATCACTATACTTTAATGATCGACTATGCACATAATGCAATGAGCTTGAAAAGCTTGTTAACTACATTGAAAGAATATCAGCCAGCACGACTTATCTGCCTGTTTGGTTGCGGAGGAAACCGTGATAGAAACAGAAGATTTGAGATGGGAGAGGTATCCTCAACACTAGCAGATCTTACGGTAGTTACCTCGGACAATCCGAGAAAAGAAGAGCCACAAGAGATTATTAATGATATTATTACTGGTGTAAAAAAGGGACCGGGAAAATATGTTGAAATCATAGACCGCAAAGAAGCCATTAAATAT
>JAFACO010000080.1 GCA_023425485.1 Bacillota bacterium | reverse complement strand
GGCTTTGGAGGTAACATGGCAAACAACCAGCGAAAGAATTCGAATAATACACTAATACGCTTTTTCTTCAAAGTGTTGTTATTTTTGATTATAATCGGCATACCAATTCTATTTTTTATTAATTTCTTTTCTGTGAAAAATATTGAGGTAGTTGGAGCAAATCAATATAATGAGGAGCAAATCAAGGATTTTGTTTTTAAAGAAAAAATTGATCGAAATTCTGCGTATTTGTATTATAAATATCAATTCTTAGAACAGCCAAAGCTTCCCTTTGTGGAAAAAATTGAGGTTAAAATGAATGATAGCCATTCGGTTACCATATTTGTCTATGAAAAGATGGTAGCCGGATGTGTTGAATTTATGGGAGAATACCTATATTTTGATAAGGATGGTATTGTAGTTGAAAGTACAGCAGAAAAAATCCCAGGAATTCCATTAATTAAGGGATTACAGTATACACAAATTGTATTAAGTAAAAAGTTAATGGTTCAGAAAGAAGAATTATTTGATATTATAATAAAGCTAACCCAGTTAATCGAATTATATGAGCTGGAAATTGATTCGATCCGCTTTCAAAATGATTATGAAGTGACAATGGAAAGTGGTGATAATACAATACTTTTAGGAAAGAAAAACACGTATGATGAACCTTTGGCAGAGCTGAAAAATATATTAAAAGAATCGAAGGGTAAAAGTCTTACGATAGATATGCGTAATTATGACAGGGACAAAGATTACATAATTGGGAAGCCAAAGTAAGGGTATGTCAGGGGTATCGTTATAGAAAACACCACGCGGCATCATATTGCTGCACTGTAATGAATAAGTCCTAATTATGTCACATTTTTTAAAAATTCTGCTTGATTATTTGGGAATTTAAAGATATCATATAAGATAGAATATATGGACACCACAGATAGTAGTTGGATAGGTTATAATCCCCTTATAATGTGGTTTTGGAAGAAAATTGGAATTAAAAGTTGAGATGAATTTATACATATTGCCGGTGTAAGAAATTGTTAATAATTATAGTGATTTTAGGGAGAATACGATAAAAGGAGGAATAGACCTTGCTTGAGATTAGAACAAATGAGGCGGATAGTACAGCGAAAATACTCGTTATTGGGGTAGGAGGAGCAGGTAATAATGCCGTTAATCGAATGATAGAAGAGAATATAAAGGGTGTTGAATTTGTGTGTGTTAATACGGACAAGCAGCATTTAAAAAACTGCAAAGCACCACAGGTAATTCAAATTGGAGAAAAGCTTACCAAAGGACTTGGTGCTGGAGCACAGCCTGAAATTGGTCAAAAAGCTGCGGAAGAAAGTTATGAGCAGTTGGCAGAACTTATTAGAGGGGCAGATATGGTATTCGTAACCTGTGGTATGGGTGGCGGTACAGGAACAGGTGCGGCACCTGTAGTTGCTCAAATTGCCAAAGATATGGGTATACTTACTGTTGGTATCGTAACAAAGCCTTTCCGTTTTGAAGCAAAAACACGTATGACCAATGCTATTAGTGGTATTGATCGTTTGAAAGAGCATGTGGATACACTAATCGTGATTCCAAATGACAAATTATTAGAAATTGTAGACCGTAGAACTACTATGCCTGATGCGTTAAGAAAGGCAGATGAAGTTTTACAGCAAGGCGTACAGGGTATCACTGATTTGATTAATGTTCCTGGCTTAATTAACTTAGACTTTGCAGACGTTCAAACGGTTATGAAAGATAAAGGAGTTGCTCATATTGGTATTGGTATGGGAAGCGGCGACGATAAGTGTATTGACGCTGTTAAGCAAGCAATCACAAGTCCATTACTTGAAACTACAATCCAAGGTGCCTCACATGTAATCATTAATATCTCTGGTGATATCAGTTTGATTGAAGCAAATGAAGCGGCAACTTTAGTACAAGAATTAGCAGGAGACACTGCAAATATAATCTTTGGTGCGATGTTTGATGACATGAATCCTGATACTGCAACTATAACGGTTATTGCAACAGGACTTGATCAGAAGTCAAGAGAAGTAATGACACCGGATTTCTTAAAGAAACATACGAATCCAATTGGTGGAATGAGACCAAGCTTTAAACCAGATATGAATACCGGCAGACCATATTCTCCGTCCAGTGTATATGGCGGAACTAGTCAGCCAGTATCACAACCAAGTTACACTCCAAGTACGAACTTTAATACCGATCCCAATAGACGTCCGGTTAG
This sequence comes from Bacillota bacterium, assembly GCA_023425485.1. Classification (GTDB taxonomy): domain Bacteria; phylum Bacillota; class Clostridia; order Lachnospirales; family Lachnospiraceae; genus Mobilitalea. The sequence goes on along the minus strand of JAFACO010000080.1, from coordinate 2,364 downwards.
CCAACCTGCGAAATCACCGGTCAATACTAACACAGATCCTAGCGGTATTAAGATACCAGAGTTTTTGCAAAAAAACAGACACAATAAATAATATGTCGATTCGGTTTTTAAAAAGTACATAATATAACTTGAACTTTAGAAAACATTATAAAACCGTTGTTTTTTAACAGTCACAATATCTTACTACATAAGAGATTTAGGCTGTCAGATTATTTTACTTTTAATAATCTGGCAGCTTTTTTTGTGCAAAAAACGAGGAAATTAACATTTGCTGTAAATAAAAGTAAATGAAAACAACGTTTTACACAACAGAAAATGACATAAATTGGAAACCAAACAAGTTATAATTCATTTAACATCTAAAGACAAGAATTATATCGTACGTCAAGATGGAACATGGATGTTCGCTTTTGTCATACAAAATTAACAACATTATTTAAAATTAAATACTATGGATAACGGACTTAAATTGTTGGAGGTGAAATTTGTTTCTTGAAGTTTATCCGGATGTTATATTTATTCTGAATTTTATCTTGGATTTTATTATTCTTACACTATTAAAGATAGTAAATCGAAAAAAAAGTTCAATAAAAAGGAGAATTCTTGCAGCTATAATTGGTGCAATAGCTGCAGTCATCATAGGGATTTTTCCATGGTTAAATATAGTGATCCGATTTTTTATTATAAATGTTGTTGCAGCGGTTCTGATGCTCCGTATTGCTTTTGAACGGGCAAAGGTTTTAGATTTTATGAAACAATTAATTGCTCTGTACTTACTTACTTATGTAATTGGTGGATTGATGAATTCAATCTATTATAACACAAATGCAAGAATTCATTTCATTCGTATAGGTAAGTTGATTATTTATCAAGAGATTACATGGGTTTTTATTGCAGCAATGATATTCATAATTGTACCTGTCACCATTTTGTTTCATCGGTTGTTTCGACTCTATCAGAGTAATAATCGTGAAATTTTCCAGATAGAATTAACCTATCGTAATAAAAAAGTTAGCACGACAGGATTTTTAGATTCTGGTAATTGTTTATTTGATCCAATCTTACATAAACCGGTAATAATAATGGAATACGGGGTATTAAATGATTTGTTTACCCCAGAGTTAAAGCGAGAATTTGATTATGTGAAAGATGAATTTGAAGGTAAAAAAGTTTCTAGTAGTGAGCGGAATTTAGAGAAAGCACATGAATTAAATGTAAGAATTATTCCCTTTCAATCAATCGGGAAACAGCAGGGTATGATGCTTGCGGTGCTACTAGATCAAGTCTTCATCCATAAGGATAGCGAAAACATATGCAATGAAAAAGTTACAGCAGCAATATGCGATAATCGCTTATCCTCCAAAGGAGACTACCATGTCATACTACATAAAGGAATTTGTTAGCGAGATATTTTCAACGGAATAGTTACAATAAAATCTAATTGAGGATGGTATGTGTATAAATTATGGGAGGTTTATCAATGTTATTAAAATTGTCGATTCAAAATAAGCTTCAGTTTCGGATGATTCCGAATATAAAGACGATATTTTTTGGGGATAAGGGAGAAATTCACTATATTGGTGGTGCGGAAATTCTGCCTCCCCCGCTTGACCCGGTAAGAGAAGCTGAGGTAATTGAGAAGCTAGGAACAGAAAGAGACAGCGAAATGAAGGCAATCTTAGTTGAACATAACCTTCGTCTTGTAGTATACATAGCAAAAAAATTTGATAATACAGGTGTTGGTGTGGAAGATTTAATTTCTATTGGAACCATTGGTCTGATAAAAGCCATTAACACCTATAATCCAGATAAGAATATAAAACTTGCTACCTATGCCTCCCGTTGTATCGAGAATGAAATTCTGATGTATTTAAGGCGTAATAATAAGACAAAATTGGAAGTATCAATTGATGAACCTCTTAATGTGGACTGGGACGGAAACGAACTACTTTTATCCGACATACTTGGAACGGAAGAAGATGTTATATATCGTAACATTGAAGAAGAAGTAGACCGTAAACTGCTGCGAAAGGCGTTATCTAAGTTGTCAGATCGAGAAAGAGTCATTGTAGATTTACGCTTTGGTTTAAATACGGATGATGGTGTAGAACGTACCCAAAAGGAAGTGGCAGATTTACTTGGAATTTCACAATCTTACATATCAAGACTGGAGAAAAAAATAATAAAAAGACTAAAAAAAGAAATGGTAAGATTCGAATAGATTGGAAATAAATTCTTTTCTTAAACTCGTATAAATAAGAGTCAAAACGTGAATCATTCTATATGAAAATGATATGATTCGGAGGTTTCGATATGGCTCTTTATAAGGTCGAGATATGCGGTGTGAATACATCTAAATTGCCA
>JAFACO010000049.1 GCA_023425485.1 Bacillota bacterium | reverse complement strand
GGATTGGACGTACTGGACGTGCTGGACGTGAAGGAAGAGCATTTACGTTAGTTGTAGGCAGAGAAATCTTTAAGCTGAAAGATATTATGAGATATTGCAATACTAAGATTAAATCACAGCCAATTCCATCTATTAATGATGTTACTGCAGTTAAAGCTGATAAAATTCTTGATAAAATAGCGAATCTAATTGAAAATGAAGATCTATCAAAAATGGTAGACATCATTGAGGAAAGAGCAAATGAAGCAGATTATACCTCACTTGAGATGGCAGCTGCATTCCTTAAGATGTTAATGGGAGAGGAAGCTGGCAAGGCTGATGAGGAAAAGGGAAGCGCAGATTTTGGCGATACTGGCGCAGAAGCAGGCATGGTGAGACTCTTTATTAATCTTGGAAAGAATCAGAAGGTAAGACCGGGTGATATCCTTGGCGCTATTGCAGGAGAAACTGGTATGCCTGGTAAACTTATCGGTTCTATTGATATGTATGACAAATATACATTTGTTGAGGTTCCTAGAGAAAATGCAAAAGATGTTATTGAAGTTATGAAGTCTGCCAAAATTAAGGGTAAGAGCATTAATATTGAACCAGCTAATAAAAGATAATAGAGAAAATTGATGGAACATGTTGGTAATAGTTAATTACTTGACAAGTATAAAAAATGCGGATATAATAATAATTACTATTATTGTACAGGAGAATTTTATGGTAGTTAACAAGTATAGCCGACAGCGAGAAGCAATTAAGCAATATCTAGCAAGTACATGCGAGCATCCAACAGCAGATACCGTCTATATGAATATTCGTGGAACTTATCCGAATATTAGCTTGGGTACGGTATATCGTAACTTGAATCTACTTGCAGAACAGGGCGAAATCATTAAGATTAATTGTCAGGATGGAAGTGACCGTTTTGATGCAAATGTGATGCCGCACTATCATTTCTTATGCAATGAATGTGGGAAGATATCGGATATTGAGATGGAATCCATTGATCATATTAATAAAATTGCTGGTGCTGGATTTGCTGGTAAAGTTGAAGGACATGTAACTTTTTTCTATGGTAAATGTCCAGCATGTGCTGGTGAGCAGTAGATAAGATATTGTGTGCATGAGAGACAGGTATCATGTGCTTTGGATAAAGTAACAAAATGAAGAGCAGTAACAATGAAATAACCGGAATAATATCCGGTTATTTTTGTGCTTTTCCTAATTTAAATTTTTTACAAAAAAATTTTATACAATCTATTGACAAATGTTATTTTATGGATTAAAATATAAGTATCAATAACAGTAATAGTTACTGATACTAAAAAATTAAATAATAGTAATAATTAATTAGCTGATATCGATGTATATATAACCCCCATTATATATACACTTCCCCCATATATTGTTCCCAATAAAAGAGAGAGGCTCCGTTAACAACGGAGCTTCTCTTTTTTTAAAGGATATTTATAAAATCAAATTGAACTATTTAACTGCATTAACACTTCTCTTAACATAGGTGGTATGAAGGATATGATGAGCCTTATGGCTGCCTGGCTTACCAAGGTATTCTGCATACAATGCTTTAATAGAAGGATTATCATGTGATTTTCTATGCGGCATATTAGCGTCAATGTCATAGAGAGCCTTAGCACGCAAAGCTCTGATATCCTGGAAATTACGCACAGATGCAGGCTGTTGAGGCTGACCTCCACCATTTACACATCCACCAGGACATCCCATGATTTCAATAAAGTGATAGTTTGCTTTACCGGATTTCACATCATCAAGAAGAGTTCTCGCGTTCGCAAGGCCGGAAGCAACAGCAACATTGACATCTAAGTCACCAATCTTATAAGTAGCTTCTTTTATTCCCTTGGTTCCTCTTACTTCATTGAAGTCAAGGCTTGCTAATTCTTCGCCTGTTAAGGTTTCAACGGCTGTTCTAAGAGCAGCTTCCATAACACCACCAGTTGCACCAAAGATTACACCAGCACCGGTAGATCTGCCCAATGGATCATCAAAATCTTCATCAGGAAGGGATAAGAAGTTGAGGCCAACTCTTTCGATCATTCTTGCAAGTTCCTTGGTAGTGATGGAGATATCCACATCTTGAACACCAGCTGCATTTTGATCATCTCTATCAATTTCAAACTTTTTAGCAGTACAAGGCATTACGCTGACCATCACGATTTTCTCAGGATCAATGCCCATTTTCTCTGCATAGTAAGTCTTTGTAATAGCACCAAACATCTGCTGAGGAGACTTACAACTGGACAAGTTCTCAACCATGTCAGGATAATAATGCTCGCAGAATTTAACCCAACCAGGAGAACAGGAGGTGATTAAAGGTAAAACAGCATTGTTGCTGATTCTAGTAATTAACTCATTTGCTTCTTCCATAATGGTTAAGTCAGCAGCAAAATCTGTATCAAATACTTTATCAAAGCCTAATCGACGAAGAGCGGCAACCATTTTTCCTTGAACGTTAGTGCCGATAGGAAGACCGAAAGGCTCTCCAAGAGCTGCACGAACAGAAGGAGCTGTCTGAACCATAACTATTTTGTCTGGATCAGCAAGAGCTTCAAAAACTTCATCCGTAGATTCTTTTTCATATAAGGCACCGGTAGGGCATACTGCGATACATTGACCACAGGATACACAGCTGGTTTCACCTAGACCCATATCAAAGGCACAGGAAATGTTTGTTTTAAAACCACGTTGATTTGCACCGATTACACCAATGCCCTGTGTGGTTTCGCATACAGCGCTGCAACGTCTGCAAAGGATACATTTGTTGTTATCACGCATCATATGTGCTGAGGTGGTATCATACTCATAACGAGTACGTTCACCTTCGTATAGATCTTCCTGTTCCACTTTAAGGTCAGTGGACAGTTTTTGTAACTCACAGTTACCGCTGCGTACGCAGGAGAGACATCTGCGATCGTGATTGGATAAGATGAGCTCTAATGTCTTTTTACGGGACGCTAAAACTCTGGGAGAGTTAGTTGTAATTTCCATACCCTCTGCAATGGGATATACACAGGATGCCACAAGGCTTCTAGCACCTTTTACTTCAACAACACAGATACGGCAAGCACCAATTTCATTGATTTCCTTAAGGTAACATAAGGTAGGGATATCAATGTAAGCAAGCTTTGCTGCTTCTAAAATTGTGGAACCTTTCGGAGCTTGAACGGGCATTCCATTTATTTTTATAGTAACAGTTTCCATCATTAACCTCCATTTTAAATTTTATATAACAGTTTAGCCATGCAAGTTTTTGACATAATATGTAGAGGAAAGCTCGCTTTCACTTACATATTATGTTGAAAATTTGTAGGGCGTTCTGCCTAAGCGAGATGAGCAAAGCGAAATCGAGCTTAAGGCTAAACTGTTACTCACTTCTTAGAGATAGCAACAAATTTACATTTTTCCATACAAGCACCGCATTTGATACATTTGCTTTGATCAATGATATGTGCTTCCTTTACCTTGCCAGAGATTGCGCCGGTAGGACATACTCTTGCACAAAGGGTACAGCCCTTACAGGTAACAGGATCGATAATATAGGAAAGTAAAGCTTTACATACTCCAGAAGGACACTTCTTATCAACAACATGGGAAATATATTCGTCTTTAAAGAAGTTAAGTGTGGATAATACAGGATTAGGTGCTGTCTGACCAAGACCACAGAGGGAATTGTCTTTAATGTAATAACAAAGTTCCTCCATTTTAGTCAGATCTTCCATTGTTCCTTGACCATTGGTAATCTTCTCAAGTATTTCATAGAGACGCTTGGTACCAATACGGCAAGGAGTACATTTACCACAGGATTCATCTACCGTAAATTCTAAGAAGAACTTAGCAATATCCACCATACAGTTATCTTCATCCATAACAATAAGTCCGCCGGAACCCATCATGGAGCCAATGCTTAATAGGTTATCGTAATCAATTGGAATATCAAAATGTTCAGCAGGAATACATCCACCGGAAGGACCACCGGTTTGAGCTGCCTTGAACTTCTTGCCATTAGGAATACCACCGCCGATTTCATCAATAACTTCACGAAGTGGAGTTCCCATAGGGATTTCAACAAGACCGGTATTGTTAATCTTACCACCTAAAGCAAATACTTTAGTTCCTTTTGATTTTTCTGTTCCCATGGATGCGAACCAGTCTGCACCGTTAAGGATAATTGGAGGAATATTTGCATAGGTTTCCACGTTATTTAAAATAGTAGGTTTTTGGAACAGACCCTTTTGAGCAGGGAACGGAGGACGAGGACGAGGCTCACCACGGTTACCTTCAATAGAGGTCATAAGTGCGGTTTCCTCACCACATACGAATGCACCAGCACCCAAACGAATTTCTATATTAAAATCAAAGCCGCTTCCAAAGATATCTTTGCCGAGCAAGCCATATTCTCGTGCCTGATTAATAG
>JAFACO010000401.1 GCA_023425485.1 Bacillota bacterium | reverse complement strand
CCTATTATATACTGTATTGTATTAAAACAAACATTTATATAACTTCTACATTATACATCATTGTTTTCAATGGAATGATGCTTGGCATTTTTATTTTTATTCTGATTTTCTTTGGTAATTGGTGTTTGACCGTTTGCTTTTTTTACCCTAGCTCTTTTGTTATCAGGTTGACTATCTTTCGGCATATGAATTACCATTCCTTTCGTGGCAGCTGCAAGATTTGGCCTTAGGCACAAATTTGCGACTTATATCTACACCATATATTATTAACGGTAAGTGAAATCATATCCCCTTTTTCATTTTTATATTTTATAACAAATCTTCAATTCCAGAAAGTTTTGATAAATAATAATTCGAGAACCTTTTATCCATTGAAAGTTCTTTACCAAACCAATCCGGAGCTATAAAATCATACGCGCTATCTTCATCTGGAAATTCCACCTCAGCAAATATAAGACCTTTTAGCTTATCATTAAAGACATCAAGTTCTACTGTTAATCCGCTTTCTAAAGGAATCAAATAACGGATTTTATGGACTATATTACCTTCTGTTTTTTCTTTTAGTTTATAATAAGCTTCTTCGGTTAACGGAAGTTCCACCTCGTTATTGATGTTGGGTGCACCTTCCTTATTCTTTGAAGATATTTTTGATTTATAGGTTAAAATATAATCCTCATTACTTTTTCGAATCCTAATCGTTGGATTGTGGCATAGATACCCTTGTTCTATCACCTTAAAACTATACTGTGATAAATCCTCCGGAATTTGTTTAATTTGATATTTTCTCTCAATCTCCATATGAATAACCCTTCCTTTCAATTTAACCATTATATTCCATATATGTAAACTCTTTCTATCCATTATTATCTATTGGTGGGAATATCCAGACAACATTCGTGCATAATAAGAGTATGAAAAAACTTTTCCTAAAAAACTTTCTTATCTGCGGGTTATGTGGCTGGTGCATGGAATGCTCTTGGACCGGCTTAATTGCCATTCTAAGACATAAGGATCGAACTCTCTCCTGTCGTACCTCAGTCTGGATGTTTCCTATCTATGGTTTGGCTGCCTGCTTATCTCCAATATGCAAAAAACTCAAGACCCGACATGCGTTACTTAGAGGAGGTGTTTACGCTTTATTAATTTATTTTGCAGAGTATTTATCTGGAGTAATGCTCAAAAAATACAATGCATGTCCTTGGGATTACAGTAAAGCAAAACTTAATTATAAAGGAGTTGTCCGTCTTGACTATGCACCTGCCTGGATGCTTGCTGGACTATTCTTTGAAAAAATTCTAAACAGAGATTAGCGGAATGATATATGTCCGCTATTTTTGTTACCTCATTTAGGCTTCATTATATCATGAACATAATACTGTTCATGATCTTGTTGCTCCAATCGGTATTTGCAAGCAAGCTTGCAATACCTCATTCCGCTTTCATTATATCATGAACATAACACTTGTTCATGATCTTGTTGCTCCAATCGGTATTTGCAAGCAGGCTTGCAATACCTCATTCCGCTTTCATTATATCATATTTAGAATTCCTGCAACAGATAAAATGCTGTCTTGAAAGCACATATAAAAAGTTGTATACTTATATTTATCTAAAAAATAGATGTATTGATTCAAATAGAAAGGGGTCATCACTTGGAGAGCATTAGAAATACGAAGCAAAAAAAGTTAATATTAGATATTCTTAAAGACGCTGATCGCCCTATTTCCATCAATGAAATCTATCTAAAAATAGTTGATCAGCTTCCCAAGATAGCAAAATCAACAATTTATCGCAATATTGACTCACTTGTTAGCCAGAACTTAATTGATAAGTATCACTTAACAGATACGACCGTTTTCTATCGGATTAAAGCGCACCAGTTGGAGCATAAACATGTTGCTGTTTGTGATGAGTGTAAGAAGGTATTTGATTTACCGAGTTGTCCAATCCATGAATTTGAGAATGCTATGGAAGAGGAAGGATTTATAATTAAAGAACATCAAATTCAAATTAGCGGAACATGTAAGAGTTGTTTTAAAAAAGAAAGTAATTAAAGGGTCTTCTGCAATGTATATTGCATTAGACCCTTTTTATACCCATTGCTTAACGTCCAGTACCGTTTGATGTTCCGTTCGTATTTCCTGTTGTACCATTTGTTGTACCAGTACCTGTTGTACCATTTGTACCGTTTGTTCCTGTTGTTCCGTTCGTTCCTGTTGTTCCGTTCGTTCCTGTTGTACCATTCGTTCCTGTTGTATTATTGTTATTATTGATACCATTATCGATATCATCTGTGACATCATTTACTCCATCTTTAATGTCATTTCCTACATCATTGACATCATTGTCAAGATTATCATCTAGAGTGTCATCTGTTCCAGTATCATCATTGTTATAATCGTCATTGGTAGCACATCCGACAAATGCAAACATCATAATACTACATAAACTAATTATTAATGCAAGTTTCTTTTTCATTAATTCTCCTCCTATACACATTCAAATTACAAGCTTAGTATCTCACTTGACATATAATTTATACAAATAAAAAGTTTGCAGTTATATGAATAGATGGAATTATATAACATTTTAAATTGCATATAGGATTAAGGATATTGTAAGTCTTATGTTAGAACAATATATACGATTACTATACTTATTAATAAAATTAACCTTTATCTTGAAACTCCGTCATATCGTTTCGAAATCGTAACGGGAGATTATTCCTTTGTAATTTATAGTTCTCTCTTTCCTTGATAGCAATGTGTTGAAAAAATGCGTTCCATAAATCACGATACTCATCCTCTTTTTTGGTCATATCCTCAAATTGTTCAAGGTCTAGTTCTGGTACATGAGCCAAAATCCATGGATTACCAGGAGCATGAAGTGCAGCTATCTTCCTATTTTCATCATAAATAAGAAAGCGTTCTTGTGGCATTCGATCTGCAAAATGGGGCATGATAATGGACAAAACATTATTTTTTGGATGGATCACCGAAGTCAATAATCCGTTTTCTTTTTCTGAAAAACGTACAAATCCTAAAAAATGATGTGCCTCATAACTTACATTCTTATTAATTCGAAACATCTGATTAACTACAGGATTGCTTAGATGCTCCAAAACATCTTTTCCAATAGAAAATCCATAGATAAGAAAACGATAAATTAAATCAGACTTATCTGTAAAGTCAGATAAAGCAACCCTGCAAATAATTTGATAAGCCTCGTTGGAGATTTTTTTCTTAATGGAAGAAGCTACCTTCTCAGCCAGTACAAGATCTGTATCAGCTACATGATATTCTGCAAATAATTCAATATTCGAGTATTTACTATATTCACACTTCTCTTTTATTTTAATATTTGAATGTCCATATTTTGAACTCCAGGCTATATATATCGCTGAAAAAATCCCTTCCAAACTGTCATCACATAAGTAAATCCTTGTGTTAACCATACCATCACCATTCTAAATAAAACTATAACCACTAGATACAGATACAAGTGAAACGACAAGTCATTTCACTTGTTATAAATAAAAAATCAAGCATTGGCAATTTGGGAATAATACCGCTGCTCTGGTTTAAAATTAACATCATCAAACAAAGAGAGTTGTTGATAGGTTATATTCTTATCAATCCCCATCGGAACCTGATCCTTAAGCGCTACCAATTGTCTGGTAATAAAATTTTCCTCCACATTGATGGAATACATCATTCTGCCTTTACAAGTGATAAAATATATTGCTCTCTTTAAAACAATTCCCATTCTCTTTAAATCAGCAAAATCCAACGTAGCACTCTTTCTGGCAGCAACAATTCTATTTGCTGAATTAACGCCAATCCCAGGAACACGAAGCAGTGTAAAATAATCTGCCTTATTCACTTCAACCGGGAATAGCTCTAAATTTCTTAATGCCCAATCACACTTAGGGTCTAACAATATGTTAAAATTAGGTCTTTTTTCATCTAATAGCTCGGTAGACTGAAAACCATAAAAACGAAGTAACCAGTCAGCTTGATACAATCTATGCTCACGTAATAAAGGTGGTCCTTTATCCGTTGAGGGTAACATGGAATCCTGATTTACATTCATAAATGCAGAATAAAATACACGCTTCAAATCAAAGTTATTATATAACGCTTCTGCCACAGACATAATTTGATAGTCACTTTCCTGGGTCGCACCTACAATCATCTGTGTACTTTGACCAGCCGGAACGAAATTTCTCTTTGACATAGATTTACTCTTATAAGGAATAATAACACCTTTATTAGAAGCTACAACCTCATCAATTTCTTTGTCCTTGCTGCTTATTATATGGCTCTTTTTTTGCTGCACTCCCGGAGGCAAAATAATCTGACTACCGGAGAGACCAATCGCTTCTCTGTGACCTTGTCTTCCTAATTGAATCTGACGAATTGGCTTTAGTATATTCTTTCTATTCTTATGAGGCGCTAATTCCTTAAGACTTTCCGCTGTAGGAAGCTCTAGATTCGTACTCATACGGTCCGTATACCAACCAAGCATCTCAATTAAGGCTGGATCAGCACCGGGAATTGCTTTACAATGGATGTAGCCGTTAAACTGGTGCACTTCTCTTAAAAGACGAAGGGCTTCAAGGATTAATTCCATCGTATGATTCGGACTTTGGATAATACCAGAGCTTAGGAACAAACCTTCTATATAATTTCTCCTATAAAACTCTATTGTAAGGTCACTAAGCTCCTGCGGAGTAAAGGAAGCTCTTACAACATCGTTTGAAGAGCGATTCGCGCAATATTTACAATCAAAGATGCACTCATTCGTAAACAATACCTTCAATAACGAGATACATCTGCCATCGGAGGAAAATGAATGACAGATACCACAGGCAACACTATTTCCGAGACTTGATCCATTTCCTTTTCGATCAACACCACTGGAGGTACATGCAACATCATACTTCGCAGCCCCAGATAATATTTCAAGTTTTCTCTGGACAGACATATTTTCTTGAATTACCATGGATTCTCTCCTTTTCCAAACAAATGTTCTTGATTTAGTATATCAATTTATATATCCTTTGTCAATTATTTTCAAACACTTGTTCTTGTTTTTCATTATAACCTAACGCACGGAGTTTATTACATGGTAATAAATAGAATAATGGGTATAATTTGCGTGTTTTTACCATTCAAATAGATGTTTCTTAGGATTGACTTTCTAAGGATTTGGTTGTAAGATAAATCCAATTAATAAGTTTTAAATTTAGAAACCATAAATGATGGTATTTCCTTTCAATGGAGAAAGCTATTATTTGTGGCTTTTTTTGTATCACAATTTATCAGTAAAATTTATTTATGCCATTAAGACATGGTAAGTATTGAGAAAGGTAAGGTAATCCATATGCGTATTGCTGTCTGTGTAAATGCAGAGGACATAACCGCTTCTTTGGAAGATGTTCATCTTGTAAAAGTGTATGAACGAAAAGAGGAGCAGTGGGTTTCCCTAGAGGAATTCCCTTGCTCCTTAGAATTAACAAATGGTATTTCTGCTGCGAAAGGCACAATTGCTAGTCTTCTTATGCAATTAAGAGACTGTAACGTTTTTGTTGCCACTAAAATATCCGGTCAACTTTATTATTTATTAGAAGCGAACAACTTTAATTCCTACGAGGCTGACGGTCATCCACTTTTATTTCTTGATTCCATTTACGAGAATGAATACAAGGAAATTGATTTAAAAGCTTCTAAAGACGCTTCAGCATCAAATAAAACTGATCATGCGATAACCAATCTATTTGTTGAGGAAACTGAGCATTCAGGCTATTACAATATCAATCTGAAAAGTGCTTTACTTCTATATCCTGAATTATCCTCTAAAAAGTTACTTAAGCCCTTCTTAAATAAAAAAGAATTCAAAGAACTAAATATCTTTTGTGATCACTGTCCGAAATGGTTTGAAACTGAATTACATAGTATGGGTTTACAGTATGGCACGCAGCATCTAACAAATAACACCTGTCAAATACGAATAACCTTACTGGATAAGTTATAAAGTTATATAAATAATTATCTATAAAAATAAAGCTTTCTTGGCTAATTATATTTATGCTCTCTATTCAACAGTAAACTTTATTTTATAAGTTTTGAAATTGTTTTAAAGACATCGCCTTTTGCTATTCTAGTTAACTCAAAAAGGATGGATTCATAGGTTGTGATAACTGCACCTTCTGCACGTGCTCTTTTCATACCCACCTTCTTATCATTGTGTTTTCTGGAGCTCACGCAATCTTCTACAACAATAACATTATAACCCTGTTCGATAAGATCAACTACAGACTGCAGTACACAAATATGTGCTTCGATACCACAAATAATAATATTCTTTTTTCCAAAATTCTTTACCTTGTTTGCAATATTCTCGTCATCTGCGCAGCTAAAGGCTACCTTATCCTCAAAACTAAATGCTTCACCAAAAAGTGTAGAGAGTTCAGGAACAGTCATACCAATACCTTTTGTATATTGCTGTGTTACTAGCATAGGTATACTTAATTCCTGTAATCCTTTTATTAATATTTCAGTATTATGAAGGAGTTCCTCTCTTTGATGCATTACTGGCATAAGTTTTTCTTGAAAATCTATAACCAAAGCCATTGTATCTTCTGCTAATATTCTCATCTTCTAACCTGCTCCTTTTACTATTCTTTTTAGTTAAATATACAAATAAATATAAATTGATTGTTATATCAACAAACATTTCGATTATAGCACTCCTCTTAGCGAGGTACAATCCTTAAACAAAGAAAATACAAACCAACTCTATTGTTAAATACAATAGTATTATCAGTCACGAATAAATCGCACATATATATTCCATAGAATAAATTATGTACTTACTCATTTAAAAAACGAAAATTATGATAAAAGCACCTTCAAATATTTTTTGATAATGATATGCCCC
>JAFACO010000465.1 GCA_023425485.1 Bacillota bacterium | reverse complement strand
AGCTTTGGTTGGTCCAACTGGTGGCTTTTTAATGGCTTATCCCCTCATGGCTTTTATTACTTCCTTTTTTCATACATATGTAAAATTGCCACAAAAACTTCCAAAGGCAGTACCACTTGCAATAGGAATGCTTTTATCCCTCGTAGTTTGCTATCTTTTTGGAGCGGCTTGGTTTACCTTCTCAAATACCAGCGGATACAACTTCTATGATGCCTTAACCTTATGTGTTTTTCCGTTTATACCCTTTGATATCATTAAAATCATTTTAGCAATCACCTCCGGCCTTATTATAAAAAATGCGTTACGTCCGCTTGAATACTAGTAACAGTTCTGCAATGTATTCTGCCCAAGAAAAATGTTGTGAAACTAAATTAAGCTTATAGCTGAACTGTTACATAAACATACAAAAAAGATCAGGATTTCCGTATTGGACATCATGATCTTTTTTGATATCAGCCTTTATAAGCTATGAAATCGGTGCAAATAAATCCTCAAGCTCTTCTCTTGATAGTGTGTTAATAAATACTTCTTTAGAACTTATAATGGAGTCTGACAGTTCTTTTTTCTTACGCTGTAATTTATAGATTTTCTCTTCAATCGTTCCCTTAGTAATTAATTTCATAACATGAACCTTGTTCTGCTGACCGATACGATAAGCTCTGTCCGTTGCCTGATCCTCCACTGCAGGATTCCACCAAGGATCATAATGAATTACCGTATCTGCTCCAGTCAGATTAAGTCCTGTACCACCAGCTTTTAACGAGATTAAGAACACCTTACCTTCCCCTGCATTAAATCTTTTTACATAATCATTACGATCTTCTGTTGCAGTTGATCCCTCAAGATAAAAATATGGAATATCCAGATCCTTTAATTCATTCTCAATAAGTCTTAACATTGAAGTAAACTGTGAGAATACTAGGATTCTATGGTCGTTTGCAATAGCTTCCGGAAAGACTTCCATGAGAAGATCCAGTTTTCCGCTTCCTCCCTGATAATTTTCAAGGAAGGTGGAGGGATGACAACAAATCTGACGAAGTCTTGTTAATGCAGCAAGTATCTTCATCCTGCTCTTTTCTACCCCGTTTTCTTCAATTTCATTATGAAGTTCACTTCTGATATTTTCAAGATAGGATAAATAGACGAGTTTTTGACCCTCCGACATATCGGTTAACATCTTAGACTCATATTTATCTGGTAATTCTGTCAATACATCCTTCTTCATACGCCTTAATATAAAAGGTTCTATGTGTTGGTGCAGATCTAATAGCGCTGCAGAATCCTCTTTCAATATTGGTTTTTCATAAACTTCTACGAATCTTGAATGACTATTCAGGTAGTCTGGCATTATGAAATCAAAGATTGACCAGAGCTCTGACAGATTATTTTCAATTGGTGTACCGGTGAGGGCAAATCGATGCTTTGCTCTCAGTCTCTTTACCGATTTCGCATTTTGTGAAGAGTCATTTTTTATAAACTGTGCTTCATCAATAAATACGGTATGAAACTCGATTTTTTCATAAAAAGTAATATCGCGCCTGATTAAAGGATAGGAAGTTATTAATACATCATAGTCCTTATATTTTGCTATGGCCTCTTGTCGGTCATTGGGATTGCCTGTGATAACAATAGCTCTTAGGTGTGGAGCAAAATTCTCAATCTCATCCTGCCAATTAAAGATTAACGAAGTTGGACATACAATTAAGGTATGAATACTCTTTTCCTCTTGAACACCTGAGGCAATATATACAATGGACTGAAGGGTCTTTCCAAGTCCCATATCATCTGCCAGAATACCTCCCAGTTCATTACCCGCAAGGGTCTTTAACCACTTATATCCTGTCATTTGATAAGCTCTTAATGTAGCAAGAATGTTATCCGGCATAACATATTCCGTAGTTGCCGGATTTAATATCCGCTCAGTAAGCGCAACAAAATCACGATCGCGTTCAAATACATAATCATTTGCAGAAAATGCTTTATCCAAATAAACCGCATGCTGCTTCTCTAATAGCAATAATTCATTAATATGATTTTTATCACTAACATTAAGGGAATTTAATATCTGTGAAATCTCTTGAATATTCTTATTCTCAAGATTAATAAAACTACCACTTTTTAAACGATAGAACTTCTTCTTAACCTGGTAGGAATGCAGCAATTCACGAAGTTCTTCCTTGGGTATCTCATCAAAATTCAAGTCAAGCTCCAGCATATTAAATTCAGAGTTCATGCGAACTCCAGCTTTAAAACTACCAGGTGAGCGAATTCCAAGTCTTCTAAAGTCTTCTGAATAGAATAATTGTGCAATCCCTTCCAAATCCATTACTTTTCCAGATAAAAACTCATAGATCATATCTTCATCCTTTAATAAGTAAAAGTTCTTATAGGGCACGAAGCCAAGCTTTAATAATTCGGATATAATGCTATCTTCTCTTTCTCTTTGCCTTACTATAATGTAGGAGCCAGCTGCAGCATTTCCAAAAGAATTAAACTCATATTCACCATATTTATATTTTAATTCTGCTTTAATTCCAGCCTTATATTTATCAAAATAAAGCTTTGCTTCCATATCACAACTGATATACCTGCTTTTGAGCTCTTCCGGCACATCCAGCACCATAGTCTCACTAATCCTGGGTAATACATGTTCAAGAAAGCTTGTTTTATTATCTCCACGGAAAACTAATGGTTCTTTATCCTTACCTAAGCTATTATAGAAAGGCTTATAATTTCTTATAAATTTGCTGTCAGGCATATAAATAGAGCCATCAAAGAACAATAACTCACCAGTTTCAGTAATTGGTAGAACTGCTTCCTTACCTTGATAATCTACGGTTACACTATCCTCATCCAATGTTAGTTGATAAGATATCTTAGGGTTACCTCTCTGGAAGGTCACATTGGTATATACTTTCCCATATAATTCAAGGGTAAACCCATAATCCCTAATAATATCAAAGAGCTTTACTAACATATTCTTTGTAATAAATATCTGTGATTTAGAGAAGATTTTTGAAAAATGGGTACTATCAACGACTTCCTGTATTTCATATATTTCAAGCAGATAATCCAGAATTTTTAACGAAGTTGCATCAAAGGTGCTCTCTCCGCCAACATATTTAAATTCTTTCCCAAGTACAAAGCTTTCTCTATGATAAATGTCTGCCAAAAATTTCTTCACAGTCTGAACTTTATATTTACGATTGCTGCCCCCTCGCAGCGAAATCATTGCTCTTCCATTTTCTCCTTTTAATATGGATGGAATACTAACGATTACTTCTAACTGGAAGGTCTCACCAATTAGCTGAGTATCCTCCTGGGCAATAAAATAATCCAGCAACGTCATAACTTTACGTTCTTCCGGATTCTTAGACTCCGCCAATAAGGACCGTTCCTGATATTTGAGAACAAATAATAAAGCTGCTACAACATGCTTACAGGCACCCTGATCCTTAAGTCTAGAGGGACAATTACAGTTATAATCAAAGGAACCTTCTTCTTGCTCATCAATTGTAACGGAATAGTTGTAATTTCCTTTTACAACCAGTCGATATTGTTTATTGGTATTGGAATAAGCCGCATTAATTATGCGATTTTCCTTATAATATTGCAAACCTCTGGCATATATCGTATCGTTGGAGGCAAGGTTTCGTATTCCTGTACGTGAAATTGAAATCATACATGCACACCTTTCCTAAATTGTATCTGATTATTATAACACATTTAAAAGAAAAAGTGTGAACTATTTTATATAAAAAAGAGAGAGTATTAAAATATTATTCAACACTCTCTCTTTACCATATTAAATTCATTCTATTCTATTTGGTACATGCTGCCTTTCTATTTTCAAAATGCTTTGGTAATTGTCGCAAAGCTCTATTGGGTCTGTACCATATTCATTTATATTATTTATCTCACACATAAGTCTCTGGTGGTTTGTACCTTCCTTTCTTAGATTTTTTGAGTAAAAAATTATGCGTTCAATGGAGTATACCAGCCTTTCTTTCGTTCTTTTATAACTTTATATTTCTATATCTTAATAATTTAAATTCTTAATTTAAAATACTTATATTCCAATTCTGATAAATCTCGTTACTACTATATTTTATCTTCTTTCCAATTCTATGCTAATACCTTGCAATTCTAAAAAATCATTATCTTTATAGTATATAATCTACTTTTATTAATTCTATTAACTATTTTATTTATAGCACTTTATGTCTTCAATGGACTTTACCTCCTATTCTTTCTTATTTGTAAAATTAATTCCTATGTAAATGTTTTGCATCCTTCCTTCACTATAAATTCTATTTTACTAACATAACTTTCAATTCAACTTTATGTATTAAATTTGGATTTAGATTTATTTTATGTAAATGCTATCGTGTACCTTCCTTTCATTTCGTCTAGGTCTAAATCAATTACTTCATCTAATATTGTATTTACTGATATTAATAACTCCTTCCATTGAACTTTACTTCTATTTTATTCGTATCTAATAAGCAGTTTATCTTTAGATTCTAATTAACTTAAACGTTAAATAATGAAAAATCTTACAATAATGAAATTAACCTCTCTATATTAATGATCGACAACTTACATTAAATTGCATTTATGATTTTAACTGGGGAACAAATATTTAACTTTTCGTTTTTAACTTCAGTATTTTGTAGCTTTATAGCTTGTACCTTACTATTATATTTCATTGTATTGATAACTCTTTCTTTAAATTCTAACATTAACTTCTTATAACTGATGGGGTATGTCGTCTTATCTTTTCAATGGACTCATTCCTTTCTAGTTGGATTTGTAAGTTGTTATCTGTTAATTTCTTTTGTATGAGTTGATTTTAACCTGTAATCTTCCATTTGTCAATACTATTTTCAGATAATTTATAATTATTTTTATTATTATTTGTCTATACTGTTATTTAATGTAAATTAAATATTATTGACACACATTTAACAATATTTATTCACAGTTTAGACATACAAGTATGGGATGCAGTACAGAGGCGAAAGCTTGCTTTCTCCTCTGTACTGCATCCCATACTTGAAGGGCGTTCTGCCTAAGCGAGATTTAGCGAAGCGAAATCGAGCTTATAGCTAACTATTATACAATTAGGTAAGAACCTATAATCCATTCATTTTATCTATCGTTTCATTACTCTTTGCTGTAACTTCCACCCATGCTGGTCTAAATCCGCTTTTAATTCCATTTCTAATAGACTTTAGATTAGACCAGGCTGCGCAATAAAATGGTACTTTATCTCGTTCCAGAATCTCTAGGGCTAGTTGACTTGTAAGTGCGGATGCAATTCCATCTCTGCGGTACTCTGGTAACACATCAATCCCTATTTGCCACATCGAATCACAATCTGCGGAGCAACCTGCTAAACCAATTAATTTATTACCATCATAGGCTCCAACCCCTAATACATCAAAGTGTTTTCTTTTTTTACTTAGGGCATTACTCCACTCTGGAGTATATAATTCTTCAAAATCACTTTGAAGCAGAACTCTAGTGGTGTAGTTACACTCTAGTTTATGTAAATAGTTTATATCCGGAAGAAAATACTCTGCCATGAAACAGATTTGCATATCATGTTTTTGCAAGGTTTTATTTAATACATATAAATTAGGTGTTTCAAAGCAATGCTCTATTGGGTATTTGCTAATGTAAGCTGCTACGTCCTCCTTAATTTCAGGATTTACAGATGCAACTATATTATTGCCATAGGAGGTCAAATCACAATAAAATGGTAGCTCAAGATAACTACGACATTCTGAATTCTTTTCCGATATAACAATAACATTTTCTTTTTTTTCAAAATCCTCTTTCTTACAACTTAGATCAATCGCTGATTGTTGCATAGCAACCTGTAATATTTCCTTGTTTGTCATTTGAAGTTCTCCCGTCTGTTTATAAATTAAGCTATTCACTGGGGTTAAGAAGTGTAAATAATTCATTATATAACTTATTAATTTTAGAATTTCCCCAGTATCCAATATGATATACGTTTCCGCCTATAAAGATATCAGGAACCTCATTGATCATTATCGTCTCCATCCCGTAGTTTATTATAAAGGGATTGCCATTGTCTTGAATTGCTTCATCCTTTATAGATTTAAAGCATGCATGATAAGAGTATTTTTCCAGGATTTCTTGTAACCTCTGATATTCTGTATCTTTAATAGTAAAATCATAATTTGTAAAATCCGTTTTTGGAATGCCATTATCAAAGGAGTGTTCCAAGTATGTTATGTGTACCTCATTACTTTTGAATAAGTCTTTATCAAAAGATATTGGCCTTATAATATATAGTACGATACCTACAGCAACTATGATTAGCGCTACTATAATTTTCTTCATGTAACTATAGACCTCCTTACTTATTTAATTTACCTTCACACACCCATACTCTGTAAGCATTCCCTCTCACTGTCTCTTGCTTTATAATGTGCTTGTTCTAAATCAATACCATAATAATCCGCTACTCTAATTAACTGTCCAAAGATGTCCGCCAGCTCATCCCCGATATGTTCGTTTATATTATCCGGCATCTTACCATTCATTGCATAATACTGCTCTTTTACCATCACCCATTTTGATAGATCCCCCACTTGTTTTGATAATTCAATCATTGCACCATTAATACCCCATTGCTTATACTCCACTTTTTCAAATCTCTTATATACATCTCGATATAACTCAATTACTTCTTGAAAAGTCATTCCAACAGCTCCTTACTTATAATGTTTGATAATATATATTTAAGTTTATCCGTACTCATTTTGTAAATAAGCGTTCTCCATTGTCAGCCATTGTTCACTTCATCTAGGAGCTTATTCAATTTTTGCATAACAGTTAGAAATACTGTTTTATCCTCACATAATATCTGGATTTAAACATTCATAATATAAAATGATCTTTTATCATTTTTGCTACAACCTCTGCTGATAAATTTGAATTATCAATTTTAATGTAATTATCAAACGGTATCTCACCCTCATTGCTAATACAACGATATCTATTATCATCATTAATAAGCCTTTGTGTAGAAATCTCAATATCACGTTTCGAAGCTTTGTGCTTTAGACGATTTTCAGTAATATTTCTTTGCAATCTTATTTCTTGCGTAGTAACAAGCTCTACGTAATATAACTCGGCACCTTTATTTCTAAAGATTTCAGAAACATGCTCGACATAATCCCAATCTTCCTTGTGGTCAAAAGCCCACATATAGGTAAAAATTAATCCATAGTTGTCTGTGGATGCAAATTCTTCAAATATAACCTCTCTCCATCTATTAATTGATTTACCATGAAAATAGCCGAATATTTCAATCACTGGCTCAATAGTCATATGATTATGAAATAAACGTAAATCCGTAATTTTCATGAGTTCCTGCCCAACTGTCATTTTTCCTACTGATGCATCTCCGAATATAAAAACTAATTTCAATCTATTACCTCCAACCAATAAATATATAATACTATTTATTACCTCATACTCTAATTATAATTTTATTAATGGTAATATTATACATTGCCTATTCGTCTATATCAACAATTTTCCAAGTTATCCTTCATGCCCATTCGTCTCCCTTTACATAAAAAACACACTATTAAATCGCAATGATAAAATAGTGTAATTTCCTTGACAATATATAATTAATAGGTAATTTTAATCTAAGTTGTAATTAGCAAATCAAATCTATAATCCATATCTATCTTTAATTTCTTTCGAGCATCTGCATACCCCATATACTTTAATCGATTCAACCGTTTGTTCTAATAGGTCCAGTGTAACATCTTTCGGAAATATACATAGTCCAACAAATGCCACTTTAATTTTAGGTTCGTTATTTTTTTTAATCTTTTCAAGTTCTGCTTTTGTAAATATTCCAACCCCAACTGAGAATTGATGGCCAAATTTTCCGTTTTGCTCTAAAAGTTTTTTTGAGTCATTTTCATGCTTCTCCAGTTGTTTTTTTATCGAAGTCTTTATAAATTCCGTTCTTGTAGCATAATAACCTTCGCTGACCAGCAAATCAATATAACCAAGGTCTACGGTATTAATATTGATGGTAATTTTTTCAGTTGTATCCAGCTTTGCTTCATTCATATCGTATTCTCCCTATAAGTTTTAATATTTGAATATTACCATCCGTATGGATGGTTGTCAACATCCAAATCCACAATTAATAAAAAATATTTAATAACCAATAATCTGTGAGATACCTTTATATAATCAAATTGCTGACAGATTAGCCCGTTATGAGATATCTGTCGGCAACCATGCGAAGTAACTATACTTCAAATCATGTTTATTAGCTGCCTTTAATAGGCTTGAAATTCGGTGCATTTAAAGGATTCGTCAAAATCAATCTCAGATATTCCGCAAAAAGGTATCTTTGGTTCAAAAGAAAATCGCCGTATAACAATGCCATGTGTCACTACTATGATTTTTTTATAATTGCTATACTTTAATAGAGCTTTTTTAGCACGTATAAAGACATCTTCCAGATTTTCAAACTTTATTTCACTATCGTTTGAACAAATTCCCTTATGTTCTATGCATAACCTGTTTGCTTTTGATGCTTGTTCTTTTGATGAATATTGAAAAGACAAATCTGGCATCCATTCATGTAAATCAAGTTCTACTTTAATGTTCAACTGTCTGTTTTTGGATATGATTGCTGCTGTTTGCAAAGCTCTTGTATACGGAGATGAAACAATTATATCCGCATTATTTAATCTGCTATCCAAAGAAGCATTTTCAGCAATTCGAATACCATTTTCGGTAAGTTGGGCTAAATCTATCCCATGCCCTATGTATTTTTTCCCCTCAACAAATGAGTAGTCAGGTTCGCTATGTCGCATAAAGACTATCTTTTGCATAATGTATCACCCTCCGAAAATATAAATTTTCTTAATGCTCTGTTCTGATATAATCACTGTTTCGCAATATGTAACAATTGCAAACTAAATATGTGGTAATATTATACATAATATAATTGCTTAAAATCAATGTATTTGTTTTTCAGTTAGAAAAATTACCGATGTTTGCAATCTCAAAATAAATTAATTGCAGTTTCAAAGTTTTTGTAATATAATACTTCGTTAGAGGCATGTACCGGAAACCAAAAATATCCTTGGTGCCTGCGTCAAACATAACCATGGGAGGTAAATATGAGACATATTATCAGTCCAACTGATCTTACCGTTTCTGAACTTGATGAACTTCTATTGTTAGCTGAAGAAATCATTCAGGAACCAAAGAAATTCTCCGAGGTATGCAGGGGGAAAAAGCTAGCTACTTTATTCTATGAACCCAGTACAAGAACCCGTTTAAGCTTTGAAGCTGCCATGTTAAACCTTGGTGGTAACATTCTTGGTTTCTCGTCAGCGGATTCCAGTTCCGCAGCCAAAGGCGAAAGTATTGCCGATACCATCCGTGTTATATCCTCCTATGCAGATATTTGTGCTATCCGCCATCCTAAGGAAGGCGCTCCTCTCGTTGCATCTACCTATTCTTCTATTCCAGTCATTAATGCCGGAGACGGTGGTCATAATCATCCCACTCAAACTTTAACTGATTTACTTACAATTAAAAATTTAAAGGGCCGGTTACAAAATATAACCGTTGGTTTTTGTGGTGACTTAAAGTTTGGCCGTACGGTACATTCCTTATTGAATGCTTTGGCAAGATATGAAGGAATCAATTTTGTATTAATCTCACCTGAAGAGCTTCGCATTCCTGCTTACTTACGAGATGAATTATTAATTGCAAATAATATTCCTTTCGAAGAGACAAAGAATCTGGAAGCAGCCCTTCCTAAGTTAGACATACTCTATATGACGAGAGTACAAAAGGAACGCTTCTTTAACGAGGAAGATTATATTCGATTAAAGGATATCTACATTCTGGATGAAAAGAAAATGACTCATGCTAAGGACGATATGCTAGTTCTTCATCCTCTGCCAAGAGTAAATGAGATTTCTATTGAAGTAGATAATGACCCTAGAGCGGTCTACTTTAAACAAGCAGAATTCGGAGTCTATGTGAGAATGGCTTTGATCATGAAATTACTGGAGGTGGAAGCATGCTAAATATCGGTGTTTTAAATCAAGGTATTGTAATCGATCATATTAAAGCAGGCGGAGCAATGCAAATCTACTCCTATTTAGATCTTGAGAATAAGGACGTTTCCGTTGCTATTATAAAGAATGCCCGCAGCGAGAAAATGGGTAAGAAGGATATTATCAAGATTGAAGGAACTCTTGATGATCTGGACTTAGATATTCTTGGAGCTTTAGATCCAACCATAACAATTGATATCATAGATAATGGTACGATAAAGGAAAAGAAGAATCCTAAGCTACCAGAACAGGTAACGAATGTCCTAAAATGTAAGAATCCCAGGTGTATCACCTCTGTAGAACCTGGCTTACATCACAGCTTTAAGTTAACTGACCGTGTGAAAGGCACTTATCGTTGTGTTTACTGCGAACAGTCCTTCGACCGTAGATAATAAGTTTAATATTGCTTGGCACTGCGAAGCGGATCAAAATGACCATTCGTCTGTGCCAAGTAAAATAATATTTGTGAAAATCATTTATATTGATTTATGCAATCGTCTATTCCTAATATAATTAATACCGCATTACTGATAACATACTAACCTATGACTCATGTCCAGACAAATGACCAATCCAAAGCGAACTTAACTTCATAGCTCCACGAAAACCCATAAAGGGAGACTCATATAAGTTAAAACTACTGGATTCGGTACTTCTTAGAATTTCTATTCCATAGGAATTAGTCTCATTCTTAAGCTTTTTCTTGTCCGCAAGTAATATACCACCCTTTTCAATACGAAATCCTACTTCCCTTGCAAATTCACAGATACTCTGATGCTCTTCAATACCCTCCACCCAAAGACTTGCTTTGTCTCTTCGATACTGGGTCCACGATTTACAACTTTTTAGTACCAGACTCCCCTCTTGGAGCTCCTCTTTTATAAATTTCTCATCTGCTTTCATTCCTAAGATTTCCTCAAGTTGCCTAATCCAGTTTAAAGTATTCTCATACCCATAGGGAGCATAATAGAGATAAGGGATTTCATACTCCCGTTCCAGCAGTTTTGCCGCTTTTATCCCTTCTTTTCGGAGTATCAGATTGATAGAAGCCTCATCCATGTGAAATAAATCTTCTACTTTTGCTTCGCTGGTTAAGGTACAGATTGCCTCCATATGAAAGGCACCTTCCATAATTCGTTTAATTTCTCGTGCATCTGAAGCAAAGCGGGCAGTATCGCAAATACTCCCAAAAATATTGAAATACTTCCTTTTCATATTGTCGTCTTTTACATCTTCTTTTAATTCTTTTTTTAATTCTTCCTTTAATTCATCCTTTAATTCTTCCTTGCCATATTCATTCTTATATTCTGGAAAGTATTTGGCTAACTGATAGAGTGCTTCCTCCACTCCCTTACTCTTTCCAACTTTAAAATTACCCTCACCAAAGGATAGAATAGGTATTTGGGGATGATTAAAAGCCAATTCTTCTTTGATTGCCTCGAGATCAATACCAATCATATCTGGTACAGAAGACGGCAGCAGGAAGATTGCTTTCATTTCTTTCTCTTCCAATATTTCTTCCACTGCCTTCTCTAACCGCTTTGTGATTCCAAGGGCAATATCCTTTTCATCCAAATGTGTGGTATATAATCGTCCACGTTTTGCAATACCTGTCTGACTCATCCACTTTTCTGCATAAATCATATGGCCCATAGAGCCAAACTCAAGGACTGCAGCATCCTTAATTAACCCCAGGGTCCAAAGCAATCCCATACGACCGGAGGGTTACGGCATATTCTTATATAATGGCATTTACTATCCCTCCAATCCTTTTTTCAGTAGGTTCACTAATTCATAACTGCGTTCAAAGCCAAATAATCTTTGCAGGGCTTGCAAGCTTCTATCCTCTATTGTCTTAATCTGCAATGCTTTACCTACCCTTCCCAATGACAGTGTTTTAACAGAACCTTCATTTTTATTAAGTATTTCGCAAATATCTTCCCTATTTACAACATAAGTGACCTCAGGATCACATCCCGAGGTCAGAATCTCATCCCGCCAGCTTTTCATATATTCATTGTATTCTTCGATATGTAATAGCGTAGGTCTCATTGAAAATGAGCACAGGTAGGCAGCTACTGCCAGCGTATCCGGTAAAATTGCAGTTATCGTAAAGTCAACTCCATGGAAACAACTACCCTCCAGTGCATGAAACTCCATCAATTTTTCGTAAGCTGGAAAGGCTTCTAACTCTGGCTTTATCTGTAATTTGTCAAATAGCTCCTGATATTGTATCCAAATTAATTCAGGTGAGTAACTAATAGTTAAATTAATATAAGGAATTTGATATTTCTTATATAACTCCTTCGCCAAGGGCAGATAATACAAAGAAGTTACTATCGTTATCTTTGCCTTTTTTATCTGTGCCAGCTCATCTATGTGATATCCCAGGTCAAAAATCTTACATTCATAGTTGCGGTCCAATAAGATGCGCTTTAACTCTTTCCCTTCTTCACCTGAAAGGGAACCTAAAACCCCCACCATTTGTTCCGTATCAAAAGCTTGATGTTCAATAAGCCCATTTAGGGAACCTAAGACTTCATAATACCCTGCTTCATATCCGTTCCTTTTAAAATGAGCCATATCAATGCATACTGCTTTTGCCTCGCATTCCGAACTTATTTCCTGTGTTACCTCTTTAATGTCTTCTCCAATCAATGCTGGAATACAGGTCATAACCACAACAATTGCCTTTGCGCCTTCCTCCACCATTTGAACAAGTGCATCCTTAAGACCGTCTCGGCAGCCAAACACTACCTCGTTAGAGTCAAGGATGTAGGTATAATGCAGTTCTCCATGCTCCCCCTTTGGGGTATCCATTACGTATC
>JAFACO010000388.1 GCA_023425485.1 Bacillota bacterium | reverse complement strand
CTTTTGATTTATTTCCCTGCTGCCAATCAATCCACCAAAAATCCACGCCATCCTTTTCATTGTTATGGTGCAAATACTTAAAATACGCTTTTAAGAATTCCTGATTGGTGACATCAAAGGTAATTGGGATTTCATTCTTACTGTCTACTCCTAATTCCTCTGCCATTGCCAGATACATTTCCTCATGTGCACGAACGCCGTCTGCCGGATGAACATTTAACGTAATTCTTAACCCTTTCTCATGAAGCCAATTCATAAAAGCTTTAGGATTTGGAAAAAACTCTTTATTCCAAGTATAACCCGTCCATCCACTACCAAGCTTAGGGTCAATGTCTGTCAAATGCCAGTCCATATCCATTACTGCAACGGTAAAAGGAAGCTTCTCTTCTTCAAATCTTTCGATTAAAGTGCGATAGGATTCTTCGGTATAACGGTAGAATCTGCTCCACCAATTTCCCAATGCATACTTGGGGAGAAGCGGAGTCTCCCCAGTTAGCTGATAGAAATCTTTTAAACATTGTTTATAATTTCTGCCATACCCTAGAAAATAAAGATCTATAACATCCTTACGTCTTGGTTCCAGCCACCCTTTCTCTGTAAAGAGAAAGGAATTACTGTCATCTATGACTGAAAATCCATTCCGGGATAAGATGCCCTGTTCTAATTCTATCTCTCCGTCTACACCGTCCAGGGTTCTTGCTGTGCCTTTTAAATTCTTTACAGGGTCCGAGTAATTCCAAATACTATGATAAGTTGTCAAATTAGATCTAACCTTTACCGTCAAGCCATTCTTTGAAAATCTCTTTTTGTCATAGATTAAGTGAATCGCTTCGGTAATTATCTGAAGACTGTCACTACTTTCGATAACTTGAAACTTTTGTGCTTCAAAATCTCTAAAAATCACTGACTGCGTAGCGCGATCCTCAAATCTACCCTCCACATCATATTCCATACGTATCAGGTATGGGGTTAGTATCGTAAATCTATAATAATCGCCTCTTACAGTATTCTTCTGTTTACTAAGAGGGCTTGGATTAATCTGATAACTCTGATCCAAGGTGTCCGTCCTTTCCAAGGTGATAAAAATCAATTATTCCTTATTTGCTCCAGCGCTTAATCCATCTATCAGATATCTCTGAAGGAAAAGGTATAGTATCGCAATAGGTACTGCTACTAATACCGCACCTGCAGCAAACATTGTGAAGTTTGTATTTGTCTGTGTATTAATTAATTCATATAGCCCCACTGCCAATGTCTTTCTCTGTGTGGACGAAATCAAAAAGCTTGGTAAAATATAATCAAACCAAGGAGCCATGAATTGTGTAATCGCCACAAAGGTCAAGATTGGAAACATAATTGGCAAAATAATTTTCGTATAAATCTGCAGCTTACTTGCTCCATCTATCTGTGCGGCTTCATCCAGTGAGGTTGAGACATTTTTTAGATAACCCTTGATTAGCCATGTATTATAAGGAATCTGACCAGCAGAATAAATGATAACAAGTGCCAAGGGTTGATTAAGCAATCCAAAATTTAAAAATAGTACATAAATCGCAATCATTCCCATAAAAGATGGGAACATCTGTAATATTAAAATGGTAAGCAGACCCACTTTCTTACCTGCAAATTTTAATCTTGCAAAAATATAGCCCATGGTTCCTACAAGAACAACCGAAACTATCGTGTTAAGGATAGCAATGGAAAGCGTGTTTAGATACCAACGCTCATAGTCCGTTTCTTTAAATAATCGAATAAAGTTATTCAAAGTTGGGTGTTTAGGAATTGCTGATGCCGAAGCCAGGGATGACCCCGGATTAAAGGCAGAGCCTACAATCCAGATAACAGGATACAATATGGATATAGCTAAAATAATCAATAAGGCATAAATTCCAATATAAGCCAGAATGTCCTTAATTCGATCTGCTATAGACATGGTATTCGTGCGTTTGTGGCGTTTTTCCATATTAATTGTCCTCCTTAAAAGCATCACTACGTAAAAAGTTCCAGGTTGATATACCACCTATTAGTAGGAAAATGATAATTGACATAACCGAGGCCATATTGTACATTTGAAAATCCTTGGTCATTTTGTAAATCCAGGTAATCAAGATATCCGTATGATCTGCATATTCATATGCAACATTTCTTGGACCTCCTCCAGTAAGGAAGAAAACTACCCCAAAGTTATTGAAATTACCCGCAAAGGACATAATTAACAGTGGTTTTACCTGTGAGAACAGAATAGGGAAGGTTATTCTTCTAAAACATTGACCGGAGTTTGCCCCATCTACTTTCGCAGCTTCGTATATAGTTTTATCAAAACTTGTTAAAATTCCTGTCATGAGCATCATAAAATAGGGAACACCCAACCAGAAATTAATGACTACCAAGGTTATTTTCGCAATTACTGCATCGTTCAGCCAAGGTATGTTGGCTTCAAGCATTCTGTTTAAAGGACCATAGGTCTGATTCAAAAAGTTCTTAAATACTAACAAGGATACCATGCTTGGTATTGCCCAGGGTAAAATCAAAATTGTACGCCATACCTTCTTAAATACCACTCTTTTGTTATTAATAGCAATTGCTACAAGTAATCCACCGAAGAAGGTTGTAAAAGTGGAAAGAATAGCCCAGATTACTGTCCAGCTGGCTACTCCAAAAAATGTACTTCTCCATCCGGGAAGCTTAAGTATCTGTGAGAAGTTAGCAAAGCCAACCCAATCAATCAAATCAGCTGGGGGACTATGATAGGCATCCCAGTTTGTAAAGGCAGTTAAGAAAGAAAAAATAATAGGTAAGATAGTTACAAACATAAGCAGAATTAAAGCAGGTGCACTTACAACATAGGCAAAACCAGTTTCAAACGCCTCTTTGTAAAATTCTTTTGACGACTGAATGACACCTGTTTTCTTATAACTTAAATAATTTTCATTGGCATCTTTAATATTTAACAGCCAGATTACCATTAGTATAAGCAGCAAGAAAATAGATATAATTCCCTCAATCATCATAACCGGTGAGTTATCACGAAATCTTCCACCAGTTGTATATCCCAAGGTAATAAAGCCATGGATACCCTTTGTAAAAAATCCGTACCCCCAATAGTTTGGTTGTCCTGGAATACCTGGATTTATAATAGAACTAGTAAGGACCTCTATTAATACATATATTAATTGAAAGCAGAAGAAAAATATTGCTTTGCCCTTTTGCTTATTTTTTAACTGGCCCAATCCGAAAATAAAAAAGGATAGCCATCCAGCAGGTGTCATTTTCTGACCAATAAATTTATGCCACCATTTATTTTTCTTTTTATTCCCCATAGGATTAAATCTCCTTATTTTTGAGAGTGGGTATTGCATAACACTCCTTAGGAATGTTCTACAATACCCTCTTGTTTTAAATCAAGCTCATTATCTATTCTTCAGCGGTTTTTCCTGAATTCGCAAGGATGTTTTCATAATCTTGCATGGATTTTGCTTGTGCGTCTTCAACCGTCATCTTTTCATCAAAGATATTGGTCCATACGTCACGAAGAGGATCCCACATATAATTACCTTCCTGAATTACAGGCATTGCATGGGAAAAGGCTGCCTGACTTAAGAAGCCCTGGCTGATAATATCTTCATTTAATCCTGGAACTGTTGAGGAATCACTAACTGCTGGAATCTTGCCCAAGCTGCTATAAATAACATTCATTACATCTTGACTGGTTAAAAATCTCATTAAATTCATAGTTGCATTTGGATAATTAGTGTAAATATTCATACCAGTAACCTGTACACCGGAGAAGGTAATAGGCTGCTGATCGTTATTGAATCTTGGCAACTTAATTGCACCATATAAATCAGAAACTTTTGTATCTGCTGTTACGCCAAATTTACCTGCTTCAACCCAGGTAGTAAAATTCTTATTAATATCTGAAATTACCCAAGGACCACTAATGGTCATAGCTACTTGACCTTTTTGGAAACGAGAAGGTCCCTGATCCCATCCCATATCTTGAATAGTCGCTAAGCCAGGAAATAATTTTGAACCATCTTTATTACCATACCAATCCCCTATTACAGATTTGATAGATGAGGTAACAGCAGCTGATGTTATATCAAACTTCGTAGGATCATTATTATCCTCACCGAATACTCTATAACCGTCTTTGGTTAATAAGAAATAATTGTGGTATGC
Source organism: Bacillota bacterium (assembly GCA_023425485.1). GTDB lineage: Bacteria > Bacillota > Clostridia > Lachnospirales > Lachnospiraceae > Mobilitalea. The sequence goes on along the minus strand of JAFACO010000388.1, from coordinate 4,583 downwards.
ATCATACAACTGATATGCGAGAATTGTATGTTTATCTTCAGCTGCAACACCATCTTCACCCTCGCTCTCAAAACGTTCGGTAAGGTAAGGGATTTCAGCACCTGTTCCTGCAAGATTATTACCCCAGGCTGCAACACCTGCAAATAATTCTTCAAGATAAATTTCTTCTCTTTCAACCTGCTCCAATAAATTAGTAGCAGTCAGGTTTAGTACGGTAGGTAATGTGGGTAAAGCAGCTAAAATCTGTTTGTTATATACTAATGCAATATTTTCTACACTGGAGGGAACTGCATACATATTATCTTCATATAAGGTTACAGCCGTTGCAGAATCCTGCATGATAGATTTAAAGTAAGTTTCATCTCTTTCTGGCAGCTGAAATAATAAGCCAGCTTCTCTCATATCAACAACACTGTTATGAGGTATGTATACAACATCTGCTCCAAGTCCAGCAGGACCATCAAGTTTCATTTTTTCAGCTGTATCGGTTGATCCAACAATCTGATAGGTTAATTCAACATCAGGATACTTTGCATTCCAAAGTTCAACAAGTTTTGTTGCATAAACTTCGTTGTCATGCCAAAATGTTAATTTTGCATCTTTTTCAAATACATACTCTTGCTTCTCGTCATCCCATTTCAAGTCGTCTTCAAATTTTGCTGTTACTTGCTTTTTACAAGCTGTCATTGAGAAAATCATGGTAATAACTAGTAAAACTACTAATAATTTTTTCATTTCATATCCTCCCGCGTTTTGACTATAATTTAGGTTTATCGGTATACCTTTTTAAGCGTAGCATCATTTTTGTGCATTGTCAATATATTTTACATATTTAAAACAGTTTTATTGTTATTTTTAATATATTTTGATAAAAATGTTTTACATTAAGTTTCTAAATATATTATAATTAATTATTAAAATACAAATAATTACAACAATATAGTTTATCGGTTTACTTTCTATAAACTAAGTTTTCAGACCCTTTTTAGGTTGCTTAATATAACAATCAGACTAGCTTCTCACTTGCAATTTGTAAGAAAATAGATAATAATAGTAGTTATGGAGGGGTGTAACATGTCGATTATAAAAGAAATCGCTGCCGAAGCGGGAGTCAGCGTAATGACCGTTTATAATGTAATCAACGGTAATCATGCCAGGGTTTCTGACAAGAATATAGAGTTAATTAATGAATTGATCAAGAAGAAACATTATGTACCAAATCTTTCAGCCAAGAGTTTAACCGTTAAATCTACAAAGATTATAGGTGTCATCATTCCTTTAGGCGGAGGTGACTATAATTTCTTTAGAGATCCTTACTTAAGTGAATTAATCGGCGTTGTGGAACATTCAGTCAGACGGAAGGGCTATTATGCAATGATTCGATCTGTCAGCAGTGCTTCTGATGTTTCAACTCTACTTAAAACCTGGAATATGGATGGAGCAATTTTTCTGCTTCCACACTATGATAAAATTGTACATAAAATAATCGCACATAATGATTTACCTATGGTTTTTCTTGATAGTTATTCCGATAATCCAGATATTTTAAGTGTTGGAATCAATGATTTTAAAGGCGGATACATTGCCACAAAATACCTCATAAGTATGGGGCATAGGAATATTGCTTTTGTTGGACCTATTGAATCCGAGGAAGTGGAGAGTGTCGTTAATCAACGGTTTAAAGGCTATAAAACAGCGTTAAAAGAATCAAATATTGGTTTTCAGGATTCTTTTGTGTATACAGCTATGCCAATCTACGAAACCGGTGTTACAGTCGGACGTGAAATCAGTGAACGAAGAGGTGAAGTCACAGCTGTTCTAGCATCTGCAGACATTATGGCAATTGGTATTATGGAAGGTGCACGCAGGAATGGATATGTAATTCCAAAAGATTTATCGATAGTGGGCTTTGATAATATTGAAAGCGCTATTTATCCGAGTCCTAAGCTAACCACTATATCACAAAACATTACCGCAAAAGCAGAATGCGCCTTTGAGCTTCTAATGGAACAAATCGACGCCGGAACGGTTGCACGAAGAAGAATTATATTGGATGTGGAAATTACAGAAAGACAGTCTGTAATACCGTTGGAGAATTAGAGTCTTTTCATTTAGTTTTAAATAATCTCTATAATAAAATTTTGCTAAAAAGACGCCAAAGGTTAACTCCGTTGGCGTCTTCTATAGATTACACAATATTATCTTTAAGCTCTCCTAATTTTATTCTTACTCGTTATAATTACCCCAAGTAAGGTAAGAATTGAACCCGCTACAAGCATAAATCCCATTGAGTTATCTCCAGTTTTAGGTATTTCTTCCGTTTCCTCTTTCAAAGTGTTCATTAATCCAAAGCTGTCAATAACATAAGGTTCCCCATCATTTTTACTTTGGTCTATTTCATATACAATAGCCGTTAGCTTATTTCCATCAATATTAAACTCAACAAAATTCTGAATTTGGCTGCGAACCGGTCTTGATGGGTCACTTGGATCTGGGCCATATTGAGCTGCACTGTGCTCGTTAGCAACTTCAAACAAATCGTAATATTCCTGCTCAATTTCAGTGTTCTTATAATAAACTTTTGGACCAGCTGTGCTTGGTATCATATATACGGTTCCTTCCGTATTAACAGAGTATTCTACTTGATTTCCGTTATATTCACCCAGGATTTTTTCTGCTTCAACAACCACGCCATTAGCAATTGGCTTAGTACGCGCATAAATATGATCGTGTCCTTGTAATACTAAATCAATTCCTAACTCGTAAAAAAGTGAGGGAACTATTTCTCTAACACCGTTTGTTCCCATAATATCTTCGTCTGTCGCGTGGTTCGAAGTGGTGTATGGCCCTTTATGCATTACGGCAATGATCCAATCAATATTCTCATCTGCATTAGCAATCGCCACATCTTCTTTTAACCATTTAATTTGCTCTACTGAAAAGTTACGAAATTCTTCTGAATCTTCATTATTATTTAAAACTATAAAATGTGTATTTTCATAGTTATAGGAATAATAAGCTCCAGTTTCAGTTGATGAGCCTGTTGGTGTATCTAAGTTAAAATGCTCTATAAAAGACATAGGGTCCTCATCGTGGTTACCCGCAACACCTACCAACGTTGTATTTAATAAGGTACTATCAGCAGCATCAAAAACCCATCCCCACTGTTCTTCTATAATACCCGCATCTACAATATCTCCATTAATTATAATAAATTCCGAATCTTTTACTGTATCACTGGCTTTTTCAAAGGTATCTGCCGATAGCTCCGCTTCAATCTCAGTTTTTGCCTGCGTATCTGCCAGGTCAATGAAAGTGAATTTACCATCATCATCTGCTGTATTAAAACTACCAGCATCACTCCAAAGGTCAAGTGAAGCATCCCCTACTCTGAATTGATATTCTGTACCTGGCTCTAACCCTGTGGCATCTACCTTATGTACCACATATTCAGGTGCATTCGTTGATCTTAAATATGTGCCAGCAAAAGTGAAGGCATTACTAAAATCAGGTTCTTCTAAATCAGTTTTTTCTACTATTTGAAGATCACTATTAGCGGATGCTTGTGAAGTATACCAAGTAAATCCCTTTTCTGTCTTTGTGTCGCCCTTCATGGAAACCACAACTCTGGATACCTTCCCTACTTCAACTTCTGTATTCGGAATTGGAGTTTTTGTATAATCAATAATTACAGGTGCTTCCCTTAAGCCTGTAATACTCATTTCGAACCATAAATCAGAGCTGTCACCACCGTCCTGATGTATTTCTGCTGATATCGTATTAACTCCTGACTTTAACATTTCAACCGGCAAATAAAAAATTTCTTCTTTTTTTGAGAATTTAGCGGGAGTATTGTAATTTACTTCCTCTTCTGCATCAATTCCTTTTCGAAAAGCTTCTTGCCCATTAAAATATACCACCGCACCATCATCAACATGTACATAGATCTCTAAAGCTTCAAATCCTTGCAACGATTCCACATCAAATTTAGTTACTGCATAGGTGGTCATATACTTATTATCTTCATCATCGCCATAACCAATTTCAGTCCCTAGTAAAACTTCAGGATTTGTTTCAGAAACTGCATCTCCAAAACCTATTGGCGCAATTCCCGTTTTCCAATCAGTAATATTATAATCTTCTTTTATCCAATCTGTACCTAAATCAATTCCCTCATCATTGTAACTCCATTTCACATCACTAGGTAAAAGTACTTTTTCACTTTCTTCAGCAAAGGACAAGGCAGAAATGCTACTTGCAACAAATAGAGAAACCAAACTAAAGCTAATTACTTTTTTTAAATTACTTGATAATCTCATTCCTATTCCTCCTATTTTTTAACAACGTAGTAACAGCTCTATCCTACCAATTATTATTGGATAAAACGTACATGTTTATGTTATAAATTAGTGAAATTTACCTTAAATGTAAAATGAAACACAGAGCCAACTTTTATGATGGCACTGTGTTTCATTATTTCTATTTGCTTTTGTTTACATTAGTGAGATAAGCCTTTTTATCATTAACAACAGCTATCTTATAATAATTTTCTCGTCCATCATATTTGAGAGTAATTATCGCAT
>JAFACO010000375.1 GCA_023425485.1 Bacillota bacterium | reverse complement strand
GGTTATCTTCGTAAATACCTGCATTTTAGTTGCGCCATCAATAAATGCAGCTTCATCTAAAGATTTTGGTATTGTATCAAAGAAGCCTTTTGACACATAGTACCCCAGGGAGGCACCCGCAGAATAAACAATAACAAGTGCTGCTAAGGATTGAGTTAATCCCAGACCTTTGATTACATAATAAACAGCTATCATCGACATAAATCCAGGGAACATACCTAAGATTAACATCAGATTCATTAAGGTTCTTCTACCACTGAATTTAATTCTTGAAAGTATAAATGCAGTTGATAGTACTATAAAGCTGGTTAAAATACAGGACAAAACAGCAACGATTAAAGTATTGCCATACCACTTAGCAAATTCAAAGGTGTCCGTATCCGTCCACACTTTAATGTAATTAGCAAAGGTAAATTTCTTTGGAATAAAGTATCCAATATAAAATCCGCCTTCTGCGCGGAAAGAATTAAGTATAATCCATACAATAGGGAATAGCCATATCACAGACATTACGCATAAAACAATATAACCTGTGCTTACTTTTACTGCTCTCATAGTTATAATTAATCCGATTAAATTTACAAGTAATGTGGTCCAAAATCCTATTGATAAATATTTAATAAGGAATTTGAACTGTAAATAATCCGTAGCGTCGATAATCCCCTTCAGGGTCAATAGTGACAGGATTAGACCCACTAGTTCCAGCGCAAACATTAAAATAGTAAACTTGAGTATCTTCTTCCCAGGTCTAAAAAATGCAACCACTGATGCTATCATTGTAATACATGGAAGGATTATAATGACTGCTAATAGAAAAAGATATTGCAGCGAACCTTCCCCTTTTGACAATGCATTTAAAAGTGCTGCGATTATTTGAAAACCTGTTTTTTGCTCTGAACTCTCTTCAATTTTAATATAATTAAGGAATAATAACACCAAAGGAAGGATACCAAAAATTGGAACAAAGTTTAAAAACTTAGCCTTAATACCACTAATTTTTCTCATTGCTGAAAGCCCTCCTCATTGTTATATGCGCCTGATCTTCTATATACGATTAATGATAGGACTGCAGAAATAATAAATATTACAATACCAATAGCTGCTGCATAAGAGTAATTTTTACTCTCACTTGTTAACTTGTATAACCAGGTTACTAATAAGTCCGTTTTTCCTGCTCCTTTGAAATAATCCATTGTCTGGGGTCCGCCTGCCGTCAGGAAGTAGATAGGATTAAAATTATTAACATTGGAAATAAAGTTAGCAATTAAATATGGTGTTGTGATGTAGAATATGTATGGAAACGTGATTTTAATGAAAGCCTTTACCGGAGATGCACCATCGATTTTTGCACTCTCATATAAATCGGCAGGAATATTCATTAAAATACCTGTTGTAATCAACATAGTAAACGGAATTCCTAACCACATGTTAGCAATAATAACCGTAGCTCTCGCCCAGGTTGCATTTGTTAAAAATGGTAGTGGTTCTGTAATAAATCCCATATTCTCAAATCCAATATTGATGATACCGGACTTATTTAACATTGTTCTTAAGACTAACAAACCGATAAAGGAAGGAATCGATATAGTAAGTACAAATATCGTTCTCCAAAGCTTCTTAAATTTAATTTCTTTCTTGTTAATTAAAATTGCTAATAGCATTCCTCCAAAATAATTGGTGAATGTAGCGAAAACTGCCCATACAATCGTCCATCCTAAAACTGGCCAGAAGGTTTTTGCAAGTGCGTCGTTAGACATTAACAATAATTTAAAATTATTAAATCCAATCCAGGTAAATAAATTTCCTGGTGGCTGGTGATTAACATCATAATTGGTAAATGCCATTGTAATCATATAAACCAGTGGCAATACCGTAAAAACAATTAGTCCAACCATCGGTAAAAACAACAATAATCTTTGAATATTAAAATCAAATAAGCTCTTCACGTCATCAATAAATTTTGGTATAACCTTATGATTTTTTTTCAGATAATAGGTATGAATTCCTGATTTGATACTTGATAACCAAACTATGATAAAAAACAGGATAACTGCTACTGTAATAACTCCACTTAGCAACATTAACATTGAATTATCACCTTTAATTACCTCAAACATTCCTGTTTCATCGTTCATTACCATTTCTTGCTGCTTTGTTCCCAAAGTAATTAAATTAACTATATTGGACGCGCCCTTCGAGATAAGGAATAAAATAAACAGTATCTCCATGCAAAAATAACCTATGCCTTTTATAAGCTGTCCATTTCTGATGCTGGAAGCTCCCATTAGGACAGGCGAAAGCTTGACAAAAATACCTCCGTTTGTAAATGCATCCTTATACCAATTGATTCTTTCGCTAACATGTTTCAGCGTTGTCTTTTTCATGCAAAAGCCTCCTGCATATTACAGTGGAGTGAACTCTGTTCACTCCACTTAAGTTAATATCCTAAATTATTTCAAATACAATACATTACTGTACCGCAGGGGTAGTAACGCCTTTTACTAAACCATCTAAACTCTCTTGTAAATTAGCTTCCGTAATATCTCCATTTACAATACCTGTACCGAAAGCAATTGCTGGTGTCCAGTATTCACTAAGCTGTGGTGTTGCAGGCTGTGGTGTAGAGTAGTTACTCTGATTTAACAAAGCAGTAACTGCTAAATTAGCTGCTACAGCTTCGTTAGTTGCTAAGCTCTTAACTGTAGGAGATGTTGCAAGTGCTTCATAACTAGCCAACTGTGATTGCTCATTTCCTAACCAAGCCGCTAACTGCTGTGCTGCTTGTGGAAATGCAGTGCTGGATTTAACACCAAATGCTTTAAAGTCTGCAAAGTTACTTAATTGATACTCTGTTCCTTCTACTGTGATGGTAGGTAATTTAATTGCACCATAATTATCACCTAAAGCCGCTTGATAATCAGTAGCAGACCAAGTACCAGAAGTAATTGCACCTAATTTACCTTCTTTGAATAAACTATCACCAACACCATCAAGATTTTCTAAATATTTAGGATTCTTTGATAAATCAATTAAATATTTACCAACTTTCATACCATTTGCATCGTTCCAGGAGCATTCCAATGGATCAAGACCATCTGCACCATATAAGGTTCCGCCTAACGCGTAGAAGAAAGCTGACATGTACCAGCTATCACTGATTTTAGTGGAGAAGTTTTTTACATCAGTACCCAAATCTTTTGCTAACATGGTATCAAGATTTTTAACTTCTTCGTCAGTAAATAAGCTCTTGTTGTAATACATGAACCAGGAGTTAGGAGTTTGAGGAACACCATATAGGTATCCATCTTTTGAACATGCTGTAATAGCACCTTCACCATTAATTTCTTTAATAGTATCCGCATCAAGTGTGATTGGATATAAGATACCCGCGGCTGTTAACTCTGGTATTGCAGCAGATGGGAATACAAATATGTCAGCAGCTACATCTAAGTCCTTTTTAAGCTCATCACATACAGCATCGTTACCCATTACACCAAATTCAAAAGTAATGTTATATTCAGGATGTGCCTTTGCAAACTCATTACAATTGGCAACAAGAACTTCCTGCTCTTCCTCGGTTGCCCATACCTTTAATGCAACATCTTGTACTTCTGCTTCCGCGGTCGTATCATCAGTTCCAGTAGCTACTTCTGCAATTTTTGTTGGTGTTGCAGTTTCATTTGAACCCTTAGTGTCCTCCTTTGAACCGCAGCCTGTCATGCTCATGGTAAGCATGGAAAGGGCTAGAACACTAACTACACATTTCTTCCAGATTTTCATAACTTTCCTCCTAAAATTATAATTTTCTACCTATGTACCTTTCCTATTAATTGGTTTACTTAACTCCAAAAAACATAATGTTTTTGTGAATTTAGGTTAAGCAATTAACTAGGTCAATTATATAGTCTTTTAACATATATGTCAACGTTATTTTTAGTTTATTCGTTATTTTTACATGTTTTTTTATTAATTATTAGTATTTATATAATCAATCAGGTTACACGCTAAACCTTTTTTTATAATAAACTGTAGTTAAATAAACCCGATATGAGACTTAATCCTGATTGTACAAAAAACTTTGGTACTTACGGTGCGTTTTGTATACAAAATAAAGCAAAAAAATGCTTTGAAATTAGATTTTAGTTTCTAACCTCAAAGCATTTTTTGAATTTTGTTTAATAACAGCAACTTGATACAAATAAAATTATCTATATAAGGATCTTACTGACTGTCTTTCAATTATCTCTACATCCACTTTATCATTTACTATAATATGTTCTTTGCTTTCTATCATTGTAAAAAGATATTGTGCAATCTTCTCAGCTTTTAAAGAAATATTCTGGGATACCGTTGTAAGTTTTGGATTTGAATATTTGCATTCCGGAAGGTTATCAAACCCAATAATCGATATATCATCGGGTACTATCTTGCCGCTTAATCTTAACCCTTCAATGCACCCCAAGGCTAGGATATCTGACATGGATACAATAGCAGAAACATTATCTGTTGAGAAGGCTATTTTCTTTCCCACTTCAACCCCATCATCATACGAGGTATTGGTAATATAGACTCTCTCTGGAACAAACTCAATATTACTCTCTTCTATCGCAGTTCTATAACCCTTAAATCTTTCGCTGATAACCCCTGTTTGCCTATAATCAGGTCCAATAAAAGCTATGTTCTTATGCCCTCTAGCAATTAAGTATTTTGTAGATAAATAACCACCTTTGTAGTCATCAACGCCTACATTGGCAATGTTTACTTTATCGCAATAAGTATCAAGGAACACTAGCGGTAATTGCATTTTTTTACGTATCTCTGCAACTTCATGTTGCAACGCACCTAAGAAAACCAATCCATCCACATTCCAGGTAGTAAACAAAGGAATGATATCAGCACAACTGCTAACGCTTCTCACCATTAAATAATAACCTTTATTTCTTACATAACTTTCAAAAGCACCAAAGATTTCAGCATTATATGGGCTCTTTAAGAAATTCTCATCATCATCGACATTAGGGATAACAAAACCAATAATATTTGATTTCTTCATCGCTAAACTTCTTGCTGTTGCATTCGGTCTATAATTATACTTTTCTATTACTTCCTCAATTCTTTTAATTGTTTCCGTTGATACCTTCTTATGATTACCGTTAATTACATTAGAGACTGTAACAGAACTAACTCCGACCTCATTTGCTATGTCTTTTAAAGTCATTTTAATATTCACTTTCCTATACAGTTATTTTACTTTACCGATTAACTATTCATGATACTTATAAAACAGTATTTTAATATAACTATATACTATGTTTTAAAATATTGTCAATAACAAGTGACATAATTTGATAGTAGTCAGACGAAAGAATCACTTATTTATTCAGTTTCCATATGTCATCATTGTATAGAGCAATCGTTCTGTCGGAGGAAAAATATCCAGCATGAGCAATATTAATAAGCATTTTTTCTGCCCATACCCTACGGTTTTCATAATCCTTCAAAGCTTCTTCTTTCACCTTAATGTAATCTTCTAAATCCAACAATGTCATAAACCAGTCTTTAACAATCAATTCCTTATGCAGGCGACGCAAGTTTTCAGCTTGACCAATTGCTAAAAGCTCATCACCAATCAGGAAGTCTACCAGTGTTTTAATCCTTTGGTTCTCATTATAAATTTGTTTGGAGGAATAACTATGCTCCTCATATAATTGAATGACGGTATCAGAGGTTTCACCAAAGATATAAATATTATCCTCACCCACCAGTTCAGCAATCTCTATATTTGCACCATCCATTGTGCCTAAGGTTATCGCACCATTTAGCATAAACTTCATATTACCAGTACCACTGGCTTCTTTGGAGGCTAGAGATATCTGTTCAGAAATATCACATGCAGGTATCAGCTTTTCTGCTTCTCCTACATTATAATTTTCCACCATTACAACCTTTAAGTATTTTGATACCTCGGTATCCTTGTTAATTAACTCTTCTAAACATAGCAACAAGTGAATAATATCCTTTGCAATAATGTAAGCCGAGGCTGCTTTTGCACCAAAAATAGCAGTAATCGGAGTGGTTGGATAATTTCCTTTTTTAATTTCAAGATATTTATGAATTAAATATAAAGCGTTCATCTGCTGCCTCTTATACTCATGTAATCTCTTAATCTGAATGTCAAAGATTGAGGTTTCATCAATCGTAATCTGTTTTGTTCGCAATATATGTTCCTTCAATTTAATCTTATTTTTCAATTTTATCTCCAACAACTGATTAAGAACCTCTTCCTTATTACGAAATTCAAGTAATTTTTTTAATTCCTTGGCATCTTTCTTAAAGCCATTGCCTATTAAAGAGGTTATCCAGTCCGTCAAAGGATGGTTACAGTGCATTAGCCATCTTCGAAAGGTAATACCATTGGTCTTGTTATTGAACTTTTCTGGATAAATGTCATAAAAAGGTTTTAATTCATTTTTCTTTAAAATATCCGTATGTAAGGCAGCCACGCCATTAACGCTAAACCCAAAATGGATATCAATGTGCGCCATATGTACCCGGTTATTCTCATCTATAATGTAAGTCTTACTATCTGAATATTTTGAACGAACAATACTATCTAACTCCTTGATAATTGGTAATAAGTGCGGAACTACCTGCTCCAGATAATCCACTGGCCATTTTTCCAAAGCCTCTGCTAGAATTGTATGGTTGGTGTATGCACAGATATTAGAAACAATTTCAATTGCTTCCTCCTTATTAATGTTACGTAACATTAACTGATGAATGAGCTCCGGGATAACTAACGTCGGATGCGTGTCATTAATTTGAATGACCACATAATCCTTAAGATCATGTAAGTTTGACCCCTTCTCTATGGCTTCATCGAGAATTAATTGCGCACCATTGCTAACAATGAAATACTGCTGGTAAATACGCAGCAGATGGCCCTCCCTATCACTGTCATCGGGATATAAAAACAGCGAAAGATTACGAAGAATGTCCTTCTTATCAAACTTAATTCCTTCCTCTACAATGGTTTCATCCACCGTTTTAATATCAAATAAATGAAGCTTATTTGACTTATTCTGATATCCCGTTACATCAATATCAAATAACTTGGACTCAACAGTGAAATCTTTATATTTGACTTTATAACTTTTATCCGTTTCTCTTAACCAGGAGTTTTCTGTAATCCAAGGATTTATCGTCTCTCTTTGAAGGCAGTTCTCAAACTTTTGTTTGAACAAACCCAGATGATAATTTAAGCCAATTCCATCACCGGGTAACCCTAAGGTAGCGATAGAATCCAGAAAACAGGCTGCAAGTCGACCAAGTCCTCCATTTCCTAATGATGGTTCTAACTCACAATCCTCTAAAAGACTTAAACTTTTTCCTACCGTGTTCAGTTCTTCCTCAATTTCATCATAAACTCCAAGGTTTATTAAGTTATTTGATAATAACTTACCAATAAGAAATTCAGCAGAGATGTAATACACTTTCTTTTTCCCTTGAATGTAACCTTTATTCTCAACTTTTTCTTTTGTAAAATGCAGCAGCCCTACGAGTAACTCTTCGTTCGAACTATCTGCGAGATTTTTCTTCCTATTTATTTCATAGTATTCTTTAAACATAGCTCCCCCTCTACTTACTTTCGTTTCCTATATTATTTGTTCTACCATACAAATGAGTTAGCTTTTTAAGCTTCGCTAATATTTCTGGTGTAAGTTCCGTCGACAACATTCTCCATCTCCAGTTATTACCCAAGGTTGACGGAATATTAATTCTTGACTCTGAGCCAAGCCCTAACAAATCCTGAATCGGGAAAATAGCTACATCGGCTATACTTTGCAGGGCTAGGCGAATGAAATCCCAATGTATCTGCGGATGCATTTTTTCAACACCCATATAGTTTAGTGCATACTCGCAGTCCTCTTTTTTAATGGAGCTAAGCCATCCTGTAATCGTATCATTATCATGTGTTCCGGTATAAACCACACAATTCTTAGGATATGCATGAGGGATATAGTCATTTTCCTCTCTGGAATCAAAGGCAAACTGAAGAATTTTCATTCCCGGATATCCGCTTTCGTGCAATAACTGAATAACGGAATCTGTTAAGAATCCCAGATCTTCCGCTATAATATTTAATTTACCCAGTCGGTTATTCAAACTGTGAAACAAATCAATTCCCGGTCCTTTAACCCAAGTACCAAATTCCGCTGTCTTATCTCCATATGGAATAGAGTAATACTCATCAAACCCACGGAAGTGATCAATGCGTACAACATCATATAGTTTAAAGCTATGCTGAATTCTTTGTTCCCACCATTCATAATTTGTACTCTTGTGATATTCCCATTTATATAAAGGATTACCCCATAACTGCCCGGTAACTGCAAAGGGATCAGGCGGACACCCTGCAACCGCAGTTGGTTTTAACTCTTCATCAAGTTGAAACAGTTCCGGTGAACACCAGCAATCCGCGCTATCTAAAGCAACATAAATCGGTATATCTCCTATGATTTGTATGCCTTTCGAGTTTGCGTATTCATGTAACCTATTCCATTGTTGCATAAACTTATATTGTAAGAAATTATAAAAACAAATATCATTTTCACACAAGATAAGCATGTGTTCCAAGGCTTCTTTTTCTCTAAGCTGTAGCTTTCTATCCCAATGAGATACATCTTGATCGTTATAATAATTTTTAATTGCCATAAAGGAACTGTAACCTTTAAGCCAATGCTCATTTTCAATTTTAAATTTCTGAAAAGCTGCTTCATTTTTATCAAATCTATCAAAGGCTTTTCGAAGAATTAGATATCTGGTTTTATAAAGCTTTTCATAATCGATATAACGATTATTTTCATTCATGACAAGTGAAACGTCATGTGTTTTCATCTTGTTTAACTCCTGTTGTTCCGGCAGTTCCTCTTGTGTCAACAATCCCTCCCGATGCAACTCATCAATATCGATAAAATAGGGATTGCCTGCAAAACTAGAAAAGGATTGATATGGTGAATCACCATAACTAGTGGGACCAAGAGGCAGTACCTGCCAGTATTTTTGTCCCGCAGTGGATAACTGATCCACGAACTCCATTGCTTCTTTTGAAAATGTTCCAATACCATACTTTGATGGCAGACTGAAAATAGGCATTAAGATACCGCTTGCTCTCATATTTACCTCACCATTCTTATCATAGAAGTGGGAGGTAAAACACAACCTCCCACTCACTTCATTTTACTTGAATTACTATCTAAATATTTTTAAAATTGTAATGATTCCTTTCATTAACTATTACTGTTATTTAACAACTACTTTAATTTCGACTACTTTATTACCTGCTTTTGCGTTAACATAATCCGTGCCCTTAGAGATCGCTGTTGCAACACCGGTCTTTTTGTTAATCACTACAACTGATTTTTTGGATGTAGTCCAAAGGATATCGCTAGCCTTAAATCCATAAACAGTTACAGTGAAGGTGAATTTGCCTCCTACTTTCAGGGACGTAGTAGACTTAACTAACTTTATGTACGCCTTCTTTACCGTTACAACTGTACTAATTGTTTTTGTAGTTCCATTATATAAAGTTAACTTTGTAGTAATTGTAGCTTTACCTTCGCCGATTGCTTTGATCTTGCCGTTTAATACAGTAGCAACTTTTTTATTGGAGGTGGAATAGCTTACCGTTACAGCTCCAATTGCACTCTGGGAGGTTTTATCTGTTAATTTACTTACCAATTCGAGTGTCGTAGGAAGTTCAAGCTTAACATTTGTTGAAGTCTGTGTTGTACCACCAACAAATAAGGTTTGTTTTGCCGGAGTTACCTTAACCTGATCCAGTATGTTCGTAACCGTTTCTGCTGGTGCTTCCTTGGAAAGTGCTACATAATCAGAGCAGTGTAAAATATTAACTGTAATATAACCATTTTCATCTACAACATAGTCCGTACTATGAGGAAGTTCCTCCAACTTACCAGTAACTTTATTGTGATGATACAGATAAATCTTACTTCCTGCAGTTACTCCATTCATATTCCCTACATAAGCTTTAACACTTGCCTGCGCTGGTAATACTCCATCGTAAGCAAAGCTTAAAACCACACCAGTATCTTTCAGCGCATTGCTTAAGGTTTCATCAGAACCTAAGGTTTTTACCTCTAAGGTTAAATCAATTTCAGCAATATTATTATTTAAAGAACCAAGAGCCTTCTTATCAAAACTCCAGGTATAAGCATCTTTGCCATCCTTATCTTTTATAGTTACAGATATGTTTTTATCTGCATCTTTTGCCGCAGCTAATAAATCTGTGGTTAACTTAATGGCTGTATTTGTGTTTTCCTTGAAAGGAATCGAAACTTTTACTTCTGTATTACTTGAATTTGATATTTCTTTTAATATACTTTCTACTGGTAATGTTCCATTATTACCTACCGTAACTTCCACTTCATTCTTTGGAGGAATGGTTGGGGTAGGTGTTACTACTGCCGGATCTGGTCCAGGAATAACAACTGCCTTGACGGATACACTAATTTGAACATCAAGACTTATATTATTACTGTTTAACACATCCACCGGAAGGGTTATCTCTCCATTTACCGTAAAGGTTTGTTCGCCTGCATTGGATGGATTATAGGCAACTTCAGCAATATTCCAAACCACATTAGCTGTTTTATTCCCTTTATCTGTTGTAATAGCTATTGTTGCAGGTAAACCTAATGCAGCCACTGCAGTTCCATTAGCTACTCCTGTAATAGCAGTAGGTGCTGTTACACTTACTAATTTTGATGTATTATCAGTAATTGCCTCTTCAAAGGAGGTGTATTTTTTATTATTAAAATTAGTTACATAGGTATTGGTCGTATTCGTAATAATGAAATCTGAAGATTGCGCTCCATTACCACCATTATTAAAAATTACGTGTAGATTTGAACTAGCTTCAGCTGGTATGTCTGTTTTCCACCAACCATTTCCAAGGGATGTACAAGCCGCACCCGGCCATCCACCGAAAGCCGTGCTGTCACCATATAGATAAGCAGTTACTGTAGGCCAACTTCCAGAGTTGTAAAAATATACTGTAGTCTTTGTCGGTTCAACATTAATAGCTGTTTCGGCTTCACTTTTTGATGCAAAAGCTGTGGCATTTGCACCGGTTAAATATACTTTTATCTTATCACTAAGCACAAAGGTATCTGATTGATTTTCCAAGGTACCATCATTAAAGGTTACCTGTAAATCCTGTGACGCTGCAGCTGGTATTGTGATACTCCACCAATTATTTTGACCTTCTGTGCTTAATTTACCAGGGAAAGCACCTAATAAATCCCCAGCTTTAGTAGCATAAGCATATACATTATCCCAACCTTTATAATTGTAGAAATACACCTTTGTTTCATTATTATTTAC